>NZ_JBMDKB010000011.1:0-184269 GCF_057809495.1 Allobosea sp. FG18 | reverse complement strand
ATTCCGGGGCGCGCCGCAGGCGCGAACCCGGAACCCACGACTGGGTGAGACATCAGGTGTTCGGTTGCAAGCGGCTCACCCGGTCGTGGGTTCCGGGTTCTTCGCTCCGCGAAGCCCCGGAATGACAAAGGGTGGCGCCGACGGCTTGCCGCGGTGGTCGCTCAAGTGGCCTGAGGCCGCTTCCGCACGAACGTGACGGCGGCCAACCCGGTCGTCGTCAGAAGCCAGACGAACAGGTTCATCGATTGCGGCCACAGCGTCACCAGCCAGCTGATCAGGACGGTGAGCGCTGCGCTGAAGCCGAGCTGGGTCGCGCCCAATAGCCCGGCCGCCGAGCCTGCCAGCTCCGGCCGGGCCGAAAGGGCCTCGGCCGTCGCGCCGGGTATCGTCATGCCGTTGCCGACCGCGTTCAGGGCCAGCGGCAGGAACAGTGCCAACGGCGACCACCAGGGCGAGAGCGACAGGGCGAGCGCTATCGCGGTTCCGACGAAGGAGATCATCAGGCCGCGCCGCACCATCGTCTGCGTGCCCATGCGCACCGCCAGCCGCGACATCGCGAAGTTGCCGATCATGTAGCCGAGCGCGTTCAGGATGAAATAGGTGCCGTAGACGTCGGAGCCGCGCCCCATCGTCTCGACGATGATATAGGGCGTCGCCGCGATGAAGACGAAGAAGGCCGACGAGGCCGATGATCCCACCACGACGTTCAGCATGAAGTCGCGGTTGCGCACCAGTTCCGGAAAGACGCGGAAGACGCCGAGCAGCGAGCTCTGCCGGCCGAGATTGGGCGCGGTCTCCGGCAGGCGCGCAAGCGTGAAGACAAGCACGGCCGCGCCGAACAGGGTCATGAACCAGAAGATCGCGCGCCAGCCGAAGGCGGTCTCGATCTGGCCGCCGAGCCAGGGCGCGAGCATCGGCGCCACCACCATCACCATGGTGACGGTGGCGATCTGGCTCGCGGCGTTGTCGCGGTCGGCGGTGTCGCGGATGATCGCGCGCGACAGTGCGAAGACCGCGCCGCCGCCGGCTCCTTCCAGCACCCGCGCGATCAGCAGGACATGCGTCGTGGGGGCCAGCGCTCCGAGTACGGAGCCGAGCGCGAACAGGACGACACCAGCATTGACGCAGGGGCGGCGCCCGAAGCGGTCGGATAGCGGTCCGATGATGAGCTGGGTCACGGCGACCGCGACGAGGAACAGCGTCAGCGTGAGCTGGATCGTCGCGTAGTTCGAAGAAAAATGCCGGGCGAGCGCGGGCGTCGCCGGTGCGAGCAGGTTGAGCGCGATCGGCTGCAGCGCCGAGATCGCGACGAGGATCGCAAGCGTGGGCTTGACCGCAGCCGCCGTCATGCCGGCCGCTTCCGCGTGAGCTTCAGGTTGGAATCGGGCCGCACGCGCTGGCGATGCATGGTGTAGAGCCCGCTGCCGACGATCAGTGCGACGCCGATGAGGGCGTAGAGATCCGGCACGTCGCCCCAGACGGCATAGCCCAGCACGGTCGCGAAGACGACGATGGCGTAGCGATACTGCGAGATCACGCCGACATCGGTGCGCCGGAAGGCGCTGATGATGAAGAAGGTGCCGGCTGTGACCAGGACGGCGGCGAGCGCGACATAGATGGTCTCCACGCGCCAGATCGGCAGCCACTCCTCGGTGAAGCCGTAGGCGACGGCGACGATGCCGACGAGGATGGTCGTGGTCAGCGATACCACCGTCGAGGGCACGTCGTCGCCGATGGTGCGGGTCGTCAGGTCCCGGCCGGCGACGAGGATGGCGCTGATGACGGCGACGATGGCGGCGGCGTTGAAGGATTCGGCACCCGGGCGCACCACGAACAGCACGCCGACGAAGCCGACGGCCAACGCCACCACCCGCCGCCAGCCGACGCGTTCCATGCCCAGCAGAACCGCCAGCGCGACGATGAGCAGCGGCGAGGCCATGTTGATCGCGGTGAGATTGGCGAGCGGCATGAGGCCGAGCGACCAGCCGAAAGTCAGCGCGCCGAAGGCCTCGATAATGCCGCGCTGCAGCACGCGGGGGCGGAACGCCAGGCGCAGGCGATCGCCCTCGCGGGCGAGGAAGACGAGCGCGAAGCCGATCACGACCGCGATGCCGGCCCTGAGCGCGATCGACTGCCCGGCCGGATAAGCCTCGCGCGCGAGCTTCATGAACACGTCGTTGATGACGAAGAGCGACATCGCCGCGAGCATGAAGATGATGCCGCGGCGGTTTTCGGCTGCGCTGGCCAAGGGATGGAATCCAGTTCGGAAGGCTTCAGGCCGGCAGGCGTGACAGGGAGAACGGTTTCAGGTCGAACGGCGACTGTCCGACGGTCGAAAGGTCGGCGAGGATCTCGCCGATTGCGCTCGCGAACTTGAAGCCATGGCCCGAGCAGGCCGAAGCGAAGACGGCCTGCGGCACGCCCGGCACCGTGTCGATGATGAAACCCTCGTCCGGCGAGACGGTGTAGATGCAGCCCTTCACCGTCAGCGGCTCGCCGGCAGCGTCGGGGATATAGCGCGACAGGCATTCGCGGATGCGCGCGACCTGGGTTGCGCTCGGCGTCCGGTCGGGGTCGCGCGGGTCCATCGGCTCGCGCCCGAAATGCGGGCCGCCGAGCTTGAAGCCGGGATGCTCGTAGAGCGGGAAGCCGTAGAAATTGCCTTCCTCGACGCTGAGGATGAAGACCGGGAAGGCGCCTTCGCGGAACAGCTCCGGCCGGCGCGTGGTGAACCAGCCGATCGCCTGCTTCACCGTGTTGACCTGCCGGCTCAGTGCCGGCACCGCGTCGGTGATCCAGCCGCCGGAGGTGATGACGAGGCGCCCGGCGGAGTAAGTGCCGCGCTCGGTGCGCACGATCACGCCGCCCTGCGCCGTCGGCGTCCAGTCGAGCAGCGGTTCGTTGGTGCGGATTTCGGCGCCGCGCGACTGCGCCAGCCCGACATGGGCATAGATCGCCTTCTCCGAGGCGACGAAGCCGCCATCCGGCTGCCACAGGCCGATATGCCCTTCCGGCAGCTGGAAAGCCGGGAAGCGGCGCGTCACCTCCGAACCTTCCAGGACTTCATGCGTCAGACCGTGGTCAAGGCAGGATTGCAGCGAGGATTCGACCGGTCCGCCGCCCTTGGGCGCGAGATCGAGCGAGCCCGTGACATGGAGCAGCTTCATGCCGGCCTGTTCGCCGGTCTGCGCCCACAATTCATGCGCCCGCTTGACGATGGGGACGTAGTGCGAGCCCTCGAAATAGGCGAGGCGGATGATGCGGGTCAGGCCGTGGGACGAGCCCATCGCATGGCCGAGATCGAAGCGTTCGAGACCGAGCACCTTGAGCCCGCGCTGGGCCAGATGCCAGCAGGCGGCGGACCCCATGGCGCCGACGCCCGCGACGATGACGTCATAGCTGTGCTCGCTCATGGCTGCCTGTCCTGATGGCGCGTGAATTCCAGCCATACAGGGGCCGGCAGCGGGGGTCCAATGCGTCTCCGGCAAGGGCGCCGTGCGGCGGCGTGGAAGCCTTTGTTAACGGGCGGGGACCATAACCGGACGCGAGCTTGACCTATGGGGAGATTGGGTAGGAATGCAGGGCAGGATTCGACGATGGCTAGGCGCTCGACATGCGGTGGAGGAAGTCCCCGCGGCGCCGGTGCCGGTCGAGGAGGCTGCACCCCGGCAGGTCGCGATTCAGCCCTATGACGCCGCCGCACATGACGCCGTCGATGATATCGAGCGCGACATCCTGCGCGCGATGCAGCAGCTGACGAAGGAGCTGGGCGAGGTCGAGGAACGCTCGGCCGAATCCGAGAGCGGTTCGCGCACGATCCTCGAGAATGCCGGCAGCATGCGCATGGCCGTCGGCGCCGCCAGCGTGAACGCCTCCGCTCTTGCCGCCGCGACCCATCAGGTCTCGCAGGCGGCCGAGCAGGTCGATGGCGCCATGGTCGATGTCCGTGACAAACTCGACGCCGCCGTGTCGCGGGCCGGCGAGGCGGCGCTGATGCTGGATGGCCTGGCGACTGCAACCGGTGAGATCAAGGGTATCGTCGATTCGATCGCGGAGATCGCCCGCCAGACCAACCTTCTCGCACTCAACGCGGCGATCGAGGCCGCTCGCGCCGGCGAGGCCGGGCGGGGCTTCGGCGTCGTCGCGCATGAGGTGAAGTCGCTTTCGGTCGAGGTCAGCGAAGCCGTCGGCCATATCCGTGAACGAGTCGATCGTTTGACCCGCGCCGCCCAGGGTTCGACCGGGATCGTCAACGACACCTTGCAGATCGTGCGGGACGTCAATCCGATCATGGCGACGATCGGGCGTGCTTCCCAGGAACAGGCGAGCTCGACCGCAGAGCTCTCCCGCAACGCACACGAGGCGGCGCTGTTCGTCGAGGGCGTCGCGCGTCGCGCCGACGAGATCGACCGTATCGCGCATGAGACGGTTGCGGAGAACGAGCGCGCCCGCCGGGCCACGCAGAAGGGCAGCCGCCTCGTCGGCAACATGCTCAGGCGCTTCAAGCCCGTGCTGCGCCATTCGGCCTTCGCGGACCGGCGCCGTTTCGATCGCTTCCCCACGGCGCGCAAGGCGCATCTCGTCATCGGCAGCGTCGATGTCCCCGGTCGGCTGGTCGATCTCGGCCGAGGCGGGGCCTTGCTGGCCGGCTCGCCGCTGGCACGGCTGCCGACCGGCAGTGCGGGCATGGTCACGATCGAGGGGCTGCCGCCGCTGCCTTGTCGCATGACGGGTGCCAGCGAACTCGGCCTGCATCTCGCCTTCGCTGGCGATGCCGCCGGCTGCGGCGAGCTCGCGGGCATGATCGAGGAGATCGAGCGCTCATGGCGCCCGCTGATCGAGCGAGCCCAGGATTTCGCGCGCGAGGTTGCGGGCGCGATGGAGCAGGCGATCGAGCGTGGCCTGCTCTCCGAGAATGATCTGTTCGATCTCCGTTACGTCCCGGTGCTCGATAGTGAGCCGAGGCAATATCTGAGTCCCAGCCTGCCGGCGCTGGAAGCCGTCCTGCCGCCGTTGCTGGCTGGCACGCTCGCGGCTGATCCGCGCCTGGTCTTCGCCTTGCCGAGTGACCGCAACGGTTATGTGCCGGTCCATCACCCTGTATGGTCCCTGCCGCAACGCGCCGGTGACCCCGCCTGGAATGGGGCTTATGCCCGCAACCGGCGCATCATCGAAAGCCGCGCCGGTCTGAGCGCCGGGCGTTCGATCCGGCCGTTCCTCGTCCAACTCAGCCGGCATGAGATCGAGAACGGCCGCAGCGAATTGCTGAGCGAGGTCAACGCGCCGCTGCGCGTCCGTGGCCGCCATTGGGGCGGCGTCCGGATGGGGTATCGGCTCTGACGCGTGTCATCCCGTGCGCGCTGCGGCATGTGAATGCCGCTGCGCAGACACGGGACCGTCCTTCGGAAAAGGCACCTTCACGTCATGCGGTCCCGTGTCTGCGGCGCACCGCTTCGCGCTGCACCGCGCACGGGATGACAGCGCCCCTCTACAACCGATCCCAGCTCACGCTGATGGCGAGCTTCTGGAATGCCTGCTTCCACAGCGTGGCCGCCTGTTCGAGTCGCACCGCGTCGTACACGCCCTGGACCTGATGCACGCTCAGCTCCCAGCCCGACGCGCCCGAATCCTGCCAGACCTTGCCAAGCAGGCGCCGTAGCCGCTCCGGGTCGCGCGCGCCGGCCGCATTGCCGAACATCGTGAACTGGTTCGAGTTCTGCAGCATGTCGGAGACGAGCAGGATCTTGCGGTCCCCAGTCGGGACGCGGTTCTCACGGCGCGAGGCGACATCCCCGATCGCCTCGACGATGGGCGACTGGTTGCCCTTGCCGGGCTGGGTCAGCACGGTCAGCGCCTCGTCGAGCGGCCGGCCGAATTTTTCGACCCATTTGACGTATTCGCGCCGGGGATTGCCGATCAGCTCGCTCGCGGTCTTGCCGGGATTGCAAAGCGATACCAGCGAGGGAAAGCCGGGCTCGAACACGTCGTTGAAGACGTAGATCGACAGCATCCGGTCGGTCGGCAACTCGTCGCCGACCTGCTTGACCAGCGCCTTCAGGCGCTTCGCCTGCACCTCGCTCCACGGATCGCTCTTGTCGACGAGGATCAGCGTGTGCCCGACAGGCCCGGTCTTCGGGCACAAGGTCTCCTGGTCGCGCGGCTGGCCGCGCAGCAGGGAAGGCGCCGCGAAGAAGCCGACAAGGCCAAGCCCGGCGAGCACGGAGGCGACGATCGCCCAGTTCTCGGTCTTCATGATCAGCTCATTAGCGCTTCATTGCGGCGAAGTCCTCCGCCGCCTGCTTCTGGGCCGCCTCATCCTGCTCGAAGGCCTCGCGCCCGGCCTGCGCTGCCCGCAGCTTCACCTGCTCGATCTCCCCGGCAAGGTCGATCCCGCGCAGCAGCACCAGCCGATCCCGGAGCTTGGCCTCGATCAGGGCTGGCATGCTGGTGAGCTGTTGCTCGAAATCGTCGATCTGGCGCCGTGCCGCGACATATTCCGGCAGCTCCGCCGGCTGGTCGATCTCGGCCAGATTGAGCGATTGCGTGAAATAGGCCGGGGCGAGATCGGTGCGGACCCTGAGATTGGCCTCGCGATACTGCATCATCGCGGCGTCCTTGGCGGCGCGCAGTTGGCCCAGCCGCGAGAGATAGAGGTCGCGCGCCTTCTCGGCAGCCGCTTTCACGCCTTGCAACTTGCCGAGTTCGTCGCGGCAATCCTCGCGGAAGCCGTCCACCTGCGTGCGGATCGCCTCCAACTCGGGCAGAAGCTCAGCATCGAGCCGGCGCCGCTCCTCCTCGACCGCGCTCCAGCGCTGGCGCCAGCGCTTGTAGGCGGTGGCGTGGCCGGGATAGGTCCCGAAGGCGGTATAGCCCTTGCTCGCCGAGACGAAGGCGACGAGGCAGCCGATGATGACCAGCGCGACCGACTTGATGTCGTAGATCGCGAAGGGGGTCTCCATCATCCGCGGCATCACCTGGAAGGAGCGCGCATCCGGATTGGCGATCAGCATCTCCCGGTAATGCCCGACCGCGAGGTTGAAGAGCACGATCAGCCCGATCATCCCGGCATAGGCCGGCAGCGCCCAGAACAGGTGCGAGCTCTTCACATGCTGGCAATAGCGCGCCGGCCCGACCCCCATGAAGAAGCCGAGCGCGACGTTGAGCGCGGATATGATGACGGCTGTGGCGGCACCGCCGACCAGGCCGAAATCGCTGGCTTCGGCGAAGAAATTGCCGTTGAGCAGGCTCTCGATCACCAGCGGCACGACCAGGAAGAACAGGATGAACTGCCACTTGTCGAGTTTGGGGTCGGCCCGGCGCTTG
The DNA here is from genome assembly GCF_057809495.1 of Allobosea sp. FG18. Taxonomy (NCBI): domain Bacteria; kingdom Pseudomonadati; phylum Pseudomonadota; class Alphaproteobacteria; order Hyphomicrobiales; family Alloboseaceae; genus Allobosea; species Allobosea sp. FG18. Next base: position 176,946 of record NZ_JBMDKB010000011.1, on the reverse strand, counting down.
TTCTCGTAATTGAAGAAGGCGTATTCGCGCTTGGCGCGGAGCGCGTCATAGACGCGCTGCTCCAGCTCGCCGCCATGCTTGCTCAGCATCGCGCGCATTGTCGCCTCGACGCCGCGCACGCGGCCCTCGAAGCGCTGCTGCGTGAACAATTCCCGCCGGCTGACGATCTCGGCCTGGATCGCGTTGAGGCTCGCCGCCGCCTCTTGCCGCAGCGTGGCGAAATGCTCGCGTGCCCGGGCGATCATGGTCTGCTCGGTCTGCGACAGCATCGTCGCATGCGCCGGCGGTTGGTTCTCGACGGCGTCGCTCGCGCCGTGATGCCCGGCCTTGACCGACTCGGCCAGATGATGGGCTGTCGGAGCGGGCGTCATCCGGACGACCCGCGAGGTTGCGCCGTCGTCATTCGCCATGGGCGGCTCGCATCAGGAAATGGCGGGCTTCGACGATATCGGCCCAGAAGTCGCGAAAGCCCGGATAGGCCGGGCGCAGATAGGCGCGCTTGAACCAGATCGTCAGCGCCACGAGCCCGCACAGGCCAAGGGTGGGCAGGACCACACCCGCAAGGGCTGGAATTCCCTCGACAGCCAGATGCGAGAGCATCAACGCCAGCCCGAGCGCGCTCGCGATCGCCAGCGAGGCCAGAACGCAGTGGCGGCCGGTATCGTAGGCGAGTTGCAGGGCCGCGGTCATGATGGTGATGGCGAAGGCCGCGCAGAGTTCGAGCACGGCAAGCCCGGCGACGATGGCCGCGATACCAGCCATGATCCCCGTTGGAGAGGCCGGCGACAGCGCGGCGAAAACCCCACGTGCCGAGGACCAGGCCAGGAACAGGCACAGCAGCAGCGTCGCGAGAAGCAGCACGGCGATCAGGGGCAGGGCGCGCCGCAGATTCGCGGCCATGATGGCGAGCCGCGCCGCATGGGTCTGCCTCACAGCACTATCGATCGCGCTCGCGGCCGCCTTGATCCGGCGGGCCATCGCCTTGAACTGTGACCGCATGCAACTCCACCCGTCGGCGGGACGGTGACCGCATTCGGGCGAGGGGTCAAGCGAGCGGCGGACGTCGAGGCTGGCTCAGCCGCCGGTGACGCTCATGTGCCGGCCGACGGCAGGACCGTTATGGCGGCGGTCGATGATGAAATCGTGCCCCTTCGGCTTGCGGGCGATCGCCTCGTCCATGGCGCGGAAAAGCAGGGCGTCGTCCTGCGAGGCCCGGACCGGGGCGCGCAGGTCGGCCGCGTCTTCCTGGCCGAGGCACATATAGAGTGTGCCGGTGCAGGTCAGGCGCACGCGGTTGCAGCTCTCGCAGAAATTATGGGTCAGCGGCGTGATGAAACCGACGAGCCCGCCGGTCTCCTTGACGCGGACATAGCGCGCCGGCCCGCCGGTTCGGTAGGGGTCGTCGACGAGCGTGTACTTGTCCATCAGGCGCCCGCGCACCACCGAGAGCGGCAGATACTGGTCGACGCGGCCGACCTCGATCTCGCCCATCGGCATGACCTCGATCAGGGTCAGGTCCATGCCGAGCCCATGCGACCACAGCATCAGATGCTCGATCTCGTCGTCGTTGACGCCCTTCAGCGCGACCGCGTTGATCTTGACCCGCATGCCGGCCTTGCGCGCCGCCTCGACGCCGTCGAGCACCACCTTGAGGTCTCCCCGGCGGGTGATCTCGCGGAACTTGTCGGGGTCGAGCGTGTCGATCGATACATTGATGCGGCGCACGCCATAACCGGCGAGCTCGGCGGCATAGCGATGCAGCAGCGAGCCGTTGGTGGTCAGCGTCAGCTCGTCCAGTGCGCCGGAGGTGAGATGCCGCGAGAGCGAGCGGAACAGGCTCATGATGTCGCGGCGCACCAGCGGTTCGCCGCCGGTCAGGCGCAGTTTGCGGGTGCCGCGTGCGACGAAGGCGCTGGCGATCCGGTCGAGCTCCTCCAGCGTCAGCAATTCCTTGCGCGGCAGGAACTTCATGTCCTCGGACATGCAGTAGACGCAGCGAAAATCGCAGCGATCCGTCACCGAGATGCGCAGATAGGAAATCTTGCGGCCGAACGGGTCGACCAAGGGCGGCCGCGTCAGCGGCTTCATGTCGTCGAGCAGCACGTCTGCCTCACGTTCCCGCATTGTGGAGCGGCCGGTCCGCGCAGGATGCGGGCGCGCCTTCACATTGCTATAGCATGACATTGGCACTGCGCCCGTGAAGGTCAAGCGCTAGCATCGGACCGAAAAGTGGAATGCACGTTTCGGATTAATCCGATGCGATAACAAATCGACGGATCGTCGCGCGCCCGATAGGACGCGCGGCGGTCCGTCCGATGGCAGCCTGCGAAGGACGAATACCGCCCATGTCATCCTGGCCGACCGAACTGCGCCTCTCCAAGGACCGCCGCACCCTGCATGTCGCCTTCGACGACGGCGCGAGCTTCGCGCTGCCGGCCGAGCTTTTGCGCGTCGAAAGCCCTTCGGCCGAGGTCCAGGGCCACCATCCCAGCCAGAAGACGATCGTGCCTGGCAAGGCCGAGGTCGAAATCCTCAGGGTCGAGCCGGTCGGCCATTACGCTGTCAGGCTTGGCTTCGACGACATGCACGAGACCGGCATCTACGCCTGGGACTACCTGCGCGAACTCGGCGAGCAGGGCGAGGAGAAGATGCGGGCTTATGTCGCGGCGCTGGCCGAGAAGGGGCTGTCGCGCGAAAGGCGGCGCTAAGTCCCAACGAAAAAGGCCGGCGTTTCCGCCGGCCTTTCCATCGAAATCTGCGCTTCGCTCAGCGCGCAACCACGACGCGGGTGCCGACCTTGGCGCGCTCGTAGAGGTCGATCACGTCCTCGTTCAGCATGCGGATGCAGCCCGAGGAGACCGCCTGGCCGATCGTCTCCGGCTCGTTCGAGCCGTGGATGCGGTAGAGGGTCGAGCCGAGATAGAGCGCGCGCGCGCCCATCGGATTGTCCGGGCCGCCCGGCATGAAGCGCGGCAGGTCCGGGCGGCGCTTCAGCATCTGGGCCGGCGGCGTCCAGGTCGGCCATTCCTGCTTGCGCGAGATGGTCTGGGTGCCCGCCCAGTCGAAGCCGGGGCGGCCGACGCCGACGCCGTAGCGAACCGCCTTGCCGTCCGACATCACGAAATAGAGGCGCCGCTCGGTCGAATCGATCACGATCGTGCCGGGCCTGTGCTTCGTCGGATAATCGACGACCTCGCGCGGGATGGCAGTGGCCTGCGCCTTCGCCGGATCCACGTACTGGACCAGCGGCTGACGGGTCAGAGGGTCGATTTCGGCTCGTGCGGCGGAGCCCAGGGCAAGCAGGCCAAGGCTGGCGAGCAGGGCCGGGCGGAGGGAGCGGATCATCGGAGGAACCTCGGGCGGATCGGGACGGCTGGGTCGCGAAATTGACGCAGAAAAGTCAACGTCTCCTGAACGTCCTGTCAGCTTCCCCAGGGTCGTGCAATCCAGCCGCAATCACATCGCCGGGAGCGATCGAGCTTTGCAGGGCTGCGTTGCGCGCATGCAACATCGCCGGATCGCCGTCAGCTCCGCAAGACGACGCAGGCGCCACGATCCGCCTGGATGCGCCGGCAGAGCGCGATCGCCTCGGCGCGCGTCGCGGCGGGCAGGCGCACCCGGTAGAAGGCGCGGGTGCCGCGACTGCGCAGGCGCGTCCCGATCACCATCGGCGGCAGTGCTCCGATGATCGCGCGATGGCGGGCGCCGGCCCGCTGGAACGTGGCGAGCGCGCGCGCCTTGGAGAAGTTGCCGGCAAGCTGCACGCCCCAGGGCGCGAAGGGTGCTTCCGCGATCGCTGGCAGGGCAGGGCGCGCCTGCCGGATCGCCATGAGCGTGGGCGCGCAGCTCGCCAGCGGATCGCCGTCGCGCGTCGCCGGCGGCACCGGCGGCGAGCGCCCGTCGCCATTGGCGCGGCCGACGGCCTCCTCCGCCCAGTCCTCGGCGGTTCGGCCGGTGATGGCGAAGACGTAGTTCTCGGTCTCGCTCGGCAGGAAGCGCGTCTGGCCGGCTTTTCGTGCGGCGATCCAGCCGGCAACGCGATTCGGCCCGCCATTATAGGCGGCGGCTGCGAGCCCCCAGTTGCCGAAGCGGTCGCGCAGCTCGGCCAGGAAATGCGCCGCCTTGGGCACGGCCTGCTCGGGATCGAACGGATCGACGAGGCCGCGCTCGCGCGCGGTGCCGGGCATGAACTGGGCGACGCCCTGCGCGCCGGCGGGGCTGGTGACGCCCGCGCGGAAGCTCGATTCCTGGAAGATGAGCCGGGTCAGGAAGGCGGCGGGCAGGCCCTGCGCCTTTGCTGCGTCGTCGATCAATCGGCACAGCGCGTCTTGGATGCCGGATGACGCCGGCATCGGCTCTTCGGTCGCCCGCGCCGCTGAGGAAAGCAGCGCGAAGCCGAGCAGCATTGCAAGCCCTTGCAGCAGGCTGATGGAGAGGTGAACACGGCCTGGCGTCATCGGCCTTCTCTGCCATGTTCGGTGGCCTGCGGCCATGCGGCCGTGCCTTTCGCGTTGTGACGAGGCGCCGGCCTGTGCGAAGAGGACGCCGCACGGCCGCCGGTTCCTCGTCGGTCGCGCTTCTGTTGGATTTGGCGTCGGAGCGGAAGGCCGGAATGGCGAAGGCCTGGATCAAGTGGTCGCGATGGTTCCTGGCGTCGGCGCTGGCCGTCGCCGGCCTGCTCTTCGCCTTCGTCGCGATGCTCGACCCCTTCGGCATGCGCGTCCATGCCGGGCAGGCGCCGCGGCCGATCATGGATATCAACCAGCGCTTCATGTACCCGCAGCTCGTCCGCTCCGGGCGTTTCAACGCGGCGGTGGTCGGCACCTCGACGATGCGGCTGCTCGATCCCGAGGTTCTCTCGCGCGGCCTCGATGCCCGCTTCGTCAACCTCGCGATGAATGCGGCGACGCCCTGGGAGCAGACGCAGATGGCGCAGCTCTTCCGGGAGCATGTCCGCGCGCCCAAGCGCCTGATCTGGGGTATCGACACGACCTGGTGCGAGGCTGATGCGACCGATGAGGCCAAGCGCCTGACGCCGCGGCCGGTGCCGGCCTGGCTGTCCCGCGAGGTCGGCTGGGGAGACTGGCCGAAGCTGCTCAACCTGACCAATCTGGAGATCGCCGGCCGGCTCATGGCCCATCGGCTCGGCTGGTCGCGCGAGCGTATCCGCGGCGACGGCTACGAGGTCTTCACGCCGCCGGAGACGAGCTACGACCTCGCCCGGGCGCGCTGGCACATCTATGCCGGCAATGGCGGCGTGGCCGCCGATCTCGCGCCCCTGTCTCCGCCAGCCGTCGTCACGCCGGCCGAGAGTGCAGCATGGCGCTTCCCGGCCCTGTCCTGGCTGGAAGACAGCATCAGTGCCTTCCCGACGGCGACGCAGGTGATGCTGGTGTTGCCGCCCGCCCATCTGGCCGCCTATCCGCGCCAGGGCTCGGCCGGCTGGCAGCGCTATGCGAGCTGCAAGGGGCAGATCGCCGCCCTGGCTCGCCGCCATGGCGCTGTCGTCGTCGACTACGCCCATGCCTCGCCGATCACTTCGCAGGACGCCAATTATTGGGACCCCCTGCATTTCCGGCTGGCGATTGCGGCCCGCTTCGGCGAGGAACTCGCCCGGATCGGCAAGGGCGGCGCGCCGTTGCCCGATGGGGCGGCGGTCGTACTGCGCTGACGGACGAGCGAGTAGCGGCCGCCGGCAGCGCTAGCCGCGCTCCGTGCTCTCGGTGACGCCATCCTGCGGTATGGGGCAGGGGCATGCGGCAGGTGCCGGTGGGCCTTTTGCGTTCCGGAAGATCGGTCGGTATTGGAGCAGCCTGAAGGCACGCCGGTGGCCATGCCGCGCTCCCTTCGACAGGATCCCCGCAGCACAGGACCGAAGCCGATCATGCCGAAGCTCTGCAAGTTCACCTCGCCGGCCGACGGAAAGCCCGTTTACGTCAACCCCGAGCAGGTGGCCGTGGTCTATCAGTTCAAGGGGCAGCCGGCTGACACGATCATCGCTTTCGGGAAGGATTTCCTTCTCGGCGTGAAGGAGAGCGTCGATGAGGTTGTGGCGGCGTTGGAGCGGGCATCGCCGGACAAGGCCGGGTGAGGCCGGACGCAGCACGGCTTGGCGCGCTGCCGCGTCAGAAGACTGAGTGATTTCCGGAAAAATGGTGGGCGATACAGGGATCGAACCTGTGACCCCTCCCGTGTGAAGGGAGTGCTCTACCGCTGAGCTAATCGCCCGGACCCGGCCTCTCCTAGTCGGCGCGCTTCATGCCGTCAAGGATGTGCGGGAAGGAGATTTGAACACGCGGTCGACCGCGCCGGCTAGCTCGTCGAAATGCTGGATGATCAAATCGGGCTCCAGCGTCTCGATCGGCACATCGGTATAGCCGAAGGGCACGCAGATCGTCGGGATGCCGGCGGCGCGTGCGGTTGCGATGTCCGTGCGGGAATCCCCGATCATCACGGCCCGCGCCGGATCGGCCTTCGCCGCCGCGATCGTCAGGGTGAGATGGCGCGGGTCCGGCTTGAAATAGGGGAAGCTGTCGCGCCCGGCGACGGCCGCGAAGCGGTCTGCGATGCCGAAATGGTCGAGGATCAGCCGCGTGTGCAGGATCGGCTTGTTGGTGCAGACAGCGAGCGCATAGCCTTGCGTGGCCAAGACATCGAGCGCGCCGAGCACGCCCTCATAGAGGTGGCTGCTCCCCGCCGTGTCCTGCGCATAGATCTCCATGAATTCCTGGAAGAGCCGCTCCAGTGTCTCCGGATCGAGCGGCTGTCCCGAGACCTTGAAGCCGCGCTCGATCAGGACTCGCACGCCCGCGCCGACGAGTTCGCGCGCCCGCTCCAGCGGCAGCGCCGCCAGGCCTTCGCGCACCAGGATCAGGTTGAGGACCCGCATGATGTCCGGCGCGGTCTCGGCCAGGGTTCCGTCGAGATCGAAGACGACGATCGGGGGCAGACTCATGGTCGGAACCTTCGAGGTGATTCGGTCGGGCAGGATTCGGTTAAAGGTCGTTGTGGCCGGGCTGGCAAGTCCCGTGCGCCGGCCTCCCCAAAATTGCCGCGCGAGATGGTATCGTGCGCGCGATTCGTCGCGCTGCCGGCGGCAGGGAAGATCATCATGTCGGATTTCATGGGAAGACGGGCTGGAATCGCAGGGCTGGTGCTCGGCGCGGGGCTTGCGATGGCGGGCGCGGCGCCGGCCTGGGCCGGCCCCTTCGAATTCGCGCCCGCGCCGCAGAACGACCTCAACCGCGTCTATCGGATCGACAAGGCGACGGGCGAGGTCGGCGCTTGCCAGTTCCAGCTCAAGGAGGGCGGCGTCGGCCTGACCGTCTGCTTCCCGTCGGGCGAGGGGGCCGGGCCGCAGGCACCCAGCGATTATGGCCTGATGCCGTCCCGCCATGAGAAGGAGGGCGGTATTTTCCGCGTCAACATCCGTACTGGCGAGATGAGCATCTGCTACGTCTTCGACGACAAGACGGTGTGCACGCCCCAGACGAAATGACGCCTTAAGTCTTCCGCGCGCTGGACACGCTCGCCCTGCCGGGGCAGGAGAGCGCCGTCGTCCGCAGAGGCTGCTAGGATGGGACGGCGGGCGTTTTCCACAATCTGAGCCGGACGGACCATCATGAATGCCGACGACCTGAAGAAGCAGGCTGCCGCCCGCGCACTCGAACTCGTGCGGCCGGGCATGCGGCTCGGCCTCGGCACCGGCTCCACCGCGAAGCATTTCGTCGATCTGCTCGGCGTCAAGGTTGCCGCCGGTTTCGAGGTGCTCTGCGTCTCGACCTCCGAGGCGACGCAGGCGCAGGCCGTGTCGCTGGGCATTCCGATGTCGACTCTCGACGAGACGCCGGAGCTCGATCTCACCGTCGACGGCGCCGACGAGGTCGATCCGCAACTGCGCCTGATCAAGGGCGGCGGCGCGGCGCTGCTGCGCGAGAAGATCGTCGCGGCGGCCTCCGCCCGCATGATCGTCATCGCCGATGACGGCAAGCTGGTGCAGACGCTGGGCCGCTTCCCGCTGCCGATCGAGGTCGTACCCTTCGGGCTGGAAGCGACGCGCCGGGCCGTGACTGCTGCCATCGCCGCCTCCGGTGCCGCGGGCAAGCTTGTGCTGCGCCAACGGGCGGACGGCACCACGCTGGTCACCGATGGCGGTCATTACATTCTCGACGCCCATCTCGGCACGATCGAACGTCCGGAATTGCTGGCGCAGGCGCTGAACATCGTGCCCGGCGTTGTCGAGCACGGCCTGTTCATAGGGCTGGCGAGCGGAGCCATCCTCGCGGGCGCCGATGGCCTCAAGCTGCTCGGCAGCATCGAATAATTCCATTCCGGCGCGAGACACGCTAAGGAACGCGCCACAATGACCGATCTGTCATGGCTGGTAGCGCAATCGCGCACCGGCGACGGTTCGCTGATGAAGGGGTTTCAACGCATGATCCGCCGTTCTCTCGCTCAGGCTGCCCTTGGTCTGGCGCTTGTCTGCGCAGCTCCCGCCTTCGCCCAGGCGCCGGCGCTGACCCCGAGCCATCTCCAGGTGGCACGCGAGGTCGCGGACCTGACCGGTATCACGCAAACCATCACGAGCATCTTCACCGAGTTCGAGGCGAGCGTGCAGCAGCTCACCGCGACCCGGCCGGAAATGAAGAAGGACGCCGATGCCGTCATTGCGGTGCTGAAGCCGGAGGCCGAAAAGCGCATCGACGAGATGGCCAAGACGTCGTCCGAGGTCTTCGCCCGGAGGATGAACGAGGCGGATCTCAAGGAGGTCGCCGGCTTTTTCAAGTCGCCGATCGGCCAGCGCTACAATGCGCTGCGGCGCGATGCGATGGATGACATCTTCACCGTGCTGAAGCCCTGGAGCGAGCAGACCAGCCAGTATCTGTTCGACCGCTTCTCGCAGGAGATGCGCAAGCGCGGCCACACGCTGTGATGCGGCGCGCCTGACGGCGCCTCAGGATATCCCGACGAGGCCGGCGAGCGATCGCCGGCCTTTTTCGTTGTCGCGCAACCTGGCGCCCGGCGCGCCGGGGTACTGGCATCGGGCCGAAGCTCACTTTATGGCCGGGTTGGTTGAAGCGCGAAGCCGGAGCCAGCGACATGACCCGTGATCTCGTCCTCGTGACAGGGGGCTCCGGCTTCCTCGCGGGACATTGCATCCTGTCGCTGCTCGCGGCGGGCTACGATGTCCGCACGACGCTGCGCGCTTCCGGGCGGGAAGCGCCGCTCAGGGAAGCCTTGCGTGCGGCCGGGATGGATGCCGGCGGCCGTTTGCAGGTCGTCATCGCCGATTTGATGCAGGACGAGGGCTGGGCCGAGGCGGCCGCCGGCTGCACCTATGCCCTGCATGTCGCTTCGCCGGTCGCTGCAGCCGAACCGAAGGACGAGGACGAGCTGATCCGGCCGGCGCGCGAGGGCACGCTGCGCGTCCTGCGCGCCGCACATCGGGCCGGGGTGAGGCGCGTCGTCCTGACCTCGTCCTTCGCCGCGATCGGCTATGGCCGGGCGGTAAAGCGCCCCTATGACGAGCGCGACTGGTCGAATGCCGCAGCGTCGGGCCTTGCCGCCTATCCAAAATCCAAGACGCTGGCCGAGCGCGCCGCCTGGGATTTCGTCGATGGCGAAGGGCAGGGGCTGGAGCTTGCGGTCGTCAATCCCGTCGGCATCTTCGGCCCACTGCTGGGGCCGGACCTCTCGCCCTCGATCCTGCTGGTCAAGACCATGCTGGACGGCCGGCTCTGGGCGGTGCCGCGTCTGATGTTCGGCGTCGTCGACGTGCGCGATGTCGCCGACCTGCATCTGCGCGCCATGACCGATGCGGCGGCCGCCGGCGAGCGCTTCCTGGCGACGGCCGGCGAGTTCATGACGATGCAGGCGATCGCCCAGGCCCTGAAGGACGGCCTCGGCGAGAATGCGCAGCGGGTTTCAACCCGCGTGCTGCCGGACTGGCTGGTGCGCTTCGCCGCGCGCTTCAGCGCGACCGCGCGTCAGGCCGCGACCGCCGAACTCGGCCGTAGCAAGAATGCGACGAGCGCGAAGGCGCAGGCCATGCTGGGCTGGCAGCCGCGCCCGCCGAATGAGGCTCTCGTCGCGACGGGCGAGAGCCTCATTCGGCTCGGTCTCGTCAGTCCTCGGCAGCCTTGAAGCGGTTCAGGCCCTTCATCACGAACGGTGCCACTAGCGCGATGAAGGCGATGCCGAGCAGCGTCGCCGAGATCGGATTCTCCAGAAGGATCATCGGATCGCCCAGGCTGATCTGTAGGGCGCGGCGCAGTTGTGCCTCTGCCATCGGGCCGAGGATGAGGCCCACGACCATCGGTGCGACCGGATAGTCGTAGCGCCGCATCAGGTAGCCCAGGAAGCCGAAGGCGAAGAGCATGCCGAGTTCCACCGGCGAGCTGTTGACCGCGAGCGTGCCCATCGTCGCGAACACGAGGATGCCGGCATAGAGCCAGGGCTGCGGGATCGCGAGCAGCCTGACCCAGAGCCCGATCAGCGGCAGGTTCAGGATCACCAGCATGACGTTGGCGACGAAGAGCGATGCGATCAGGCCCCAGACCAGGTCCGGCTTCTCGGCGAAGAGCAGCGGGCCGGGATTGAGCCCGTATTGCTGGAAGCCGGCGAGCATGATCGCCGCCGTCGCCGAGGTCGGCAGGCCGAGCGTCAAGAGCGGCACCAGCGTACCGGCGGCCGAGGCGTTGTTGGCGGCTTCCGGCCCGGCCACGCCCTCGATCGCGCCCTTGCCGAATTCCTCGGGATATTTGCAGAGCTTGCGCTCGGTCGAATAGCTCAGGAAGGTCGGAACCTCCGCGCCGCCGGCCGGCAGGGCGCCGATCGGGAAGCCGAAGGCGGTGCCGCGCAGCCAGGGCGCCCAGGAGCGCTTCCAGTCTTCCTTGGTCATCCACAGAGAGCCCTTGATCGGGATGATCTCCTCGGGATCGCGGGCGCGCTTGGAGGCGACGTAGAAGGCCTCGCCGACGGCGAACAGGCCGACGGCGAGCGTGGTGACCTCGACGCCGTTGAGCAGCTCCGGCACGCCGAAGGTCAGCCGCGCCTGGCCGGTGAGCTTGTCGATGCCGATCAGGCCGAGCGCGATGCCGAGGAACAGGCTGGTGAGGCCGCGCAGGGGCGAGTCGCCGAAGGTCGCGGAGACCGTGACGAAGGCGACGATCATCAGCGCGAAATAGTCCCAGGGACCGAATTTCACCGCGAGCTCGACCAGCAGGGGCGCGAGGAAGGCGAGCCCGATCGTCGCGATCAGGCCGGCGACGAAGGAGCCGATCGCCGAGGTTGCAAGCGCCGGGCCGCCGCGGCCGGCCTTGGCCATCTTCGAGCCTTCGAGCGCTGTGGCGAGCGATGCGCTCTCTCCGGGGGCATTGAGCAGGATCGCGGTGGTCGAGCCGCCATACATGCCGCCATAGTAGATGCCGGCGAACATGATCAGCGAGCCGGCCGGGTCGAGCTTGAAGGTCACCGGCAGCAGCAGCGCGACGGTCAGCGCCGGGCCGATGCCGGGGAGCACGCCGACGGCCGTGCCGAGGAACACGCCGATCAGGCAGAACATGAGCTTGGCGGGCTCGAAGGCGACGCCGAAGCCGTTGAGCAGGGAGAGCAGGGTATCCATGTCGCGCTCTCCTCAGAGGAACAGGCGCTCGAGCGGGCCCGACGGCAGGATCAGCGTCAGGAGCTTGGCGAAGACGAGGAAGATGATGAGGCCGAGCACGAAGCCGATCGCGGCATCGACAGCCAGGGCCTGGCGGCCCATGCCGCGCGCGGTGCAGGCGAAGACCACGGCGATGGCGATGATGAAGCCGCCGCCGAGCCCGATGCAGGCGATCAGGAAGATCAGTCCGCCCGCGATCCAGAGCAGGGCGGGATTGTCGGCTTCGTCGGGCTGAGGCAGCCCTTCGCGGAAGGCGACGACGAAATGCGAGAGGCCGAGGATGACGAGCCCGACGGCTACGACATAGGGCATCGCGGTCGGGCCGATGCCGTAGGTGGAGGTGATGGTCTGCTGCGAGGCGTCATAGCCGACGAGGACGGCGACGATCAGCAGCAGGACGCCCACCACCAGGGCCGGCTTGTTGGCACCTTGCGTGCGCGTGTCGTTGGTCATGGCGTTTCCGCAGTCGTGTCCGGCGCTTTTGAGGCGCTTCCGGCGGTTGGAAAAGGGGCCGGTCGCCCGGCCCCTTATGATTCTGTCGTCGTGATTGGCTTACTTCACCAGGCCGACTTCGGTCATCACCTTGCCGACACGCTCGATCTCGCCCTTCAGGAAGGTGTCGAAGGCGGCGCCGGGCAGGAAGGCATTGTCCCAGCCGCGGGCCTTGAGGATCTCCTGCCACTCCTTCGACTTGACCATCTTCTCGACGCTGTCGGTCAGGGCCTTGGTCTGCTCGGCCGAGAGGCCGGGAGGCGCGACGACCGAACGCCAGTTCAGGAGCTCGAGATCGATGCCCTGCTCCTTCAGCGTGGGCGCATCCGGGGCGTTCTCGAGGCGCTTGGACGAGGAGACGGCGAGCACGCGCAGCTTGCCGGCCTTGATCTGGCCCTCGAACTCGCCATAGCCGGAGACGCCGGCCGTGACGCGCCCGCCTAGCATGGCCGCCAGAGCCTCGCCGCCGCCTGAGAACGGGATGTAGTTGATCTTCTTGGCGTCGGCGCCGACCGCCTGCGCGAAGAGCGCCGCGAGGATGTGGTCCGTGCCGCCGGCCGAGCCACCGGCCCAGGTCACCTTGGCCGGGTCGGCCTTCAGGCGCTCGGCCAGGTCCTTGGCGGTCTTGAGCGGCGATTCCGTCGGCACCACGATGACCTCGGCCTCGGCGGTGAGGCGCGCGATCGGCGTGATCTGGGTCAGGTTGACCGGCGATTTGTTGAGCAGGATCGCGCCGACCATGACGAAGCCGTTGACCATCAGCTGGTCGCCGGCACCCTTGGCGCCGATCAGCTGGGCGAGGCCGATGGTGCCGCCCGCGCCGGTCACGTTGTTGACCTGCACGCTCTTCACGATGCCGGCCGCCGTCATCGCCTGCTGCATCGAGCGGGCCGTGCCATCCCAGCCGCCGCCGGGCGCTGCGGGGGCCATGATCTTCAGTTCATTGAGCTGGGCGAAGGCGGCGGTGGAGAGGGCAGCCAGCGCCACCGCCGTCAGGGCCGTGCGCTTCAGGATGGATGTCAGCATGAATTCCTCCGCTTGCGGGCTTTGGCCCACGGGTTTCTTGGGCGATCCGCCTGTGGCACCTAGCCGCGCCGGTCGTCAATTGCGCCTGATTGCATAATCGGAAGTCAAGAATTTTCGAAGGAGGCGGGCATCAACCGCAGAATCTACACCTTTCATCCTACGACTGTGACGCATTTGCGTGACAACGCGCTGGCGGCGTTTCCCGCTATCGCGTAAGCGCAGGCTATGAGCCAGACGCGTCTCGCCGATCGCCAGGATTCCGCGCCGCACCGCGGGCCGTTGCCATCGCGCCTGATCGGGATCGGCGTGGCGCTGATGGTGCTGATGCCGGTGGCGATGTGGCTCGCCAACCGCTCCTCGACGCTCCTGCTCGGTCTGGCGGTCATTCCCTTCGTCGCCGTGGCCGTCGCCTCGGGCGGGATGGGCGATCTCGCCTTGCGCATGTGGCGGCTGCTCGCGACTCCGCTCGGGCTGGCCGTGGCTGCGTTCCTCGGCTGGGCTCTCGTCTCGATCTCGTGGAGCCACAGGCCTGGGGCCTCCTTGCGGGTCTGGGGCGAGCTTGTGCTGCCGATCGTCTTCGCCCTCGCCATTGCCGCTTCGGGTCGGTTCCGGCCGCAGCCCGCATGGTTGCGCGCGCTCGCGCTGGCGATCATCCTCGCCTGCCTGCTGGCGATCTTCGAACTCGCTTCCGGGTTGTCCCAAAGGGCTGCGCTAGGTGTCGGCAAGCTGTGGAGCTTCGTCTTCAACCGCCCGGCGATCACGGCGCTCGTGCTGGCGCTGCCGGTGATTCATGGTCTGTGGAGCCTGCCCGGCGCGCGCCGGTCGGATCGGATACTGGCGATTGTTCTCGCCCTGGTTGTGACCGCTCTCGCGCTGCGCTCGGAAAGCTCCTCGGCGCGGCTCGGCGTTGCCGTCTGCGCCCTCTGCTGGGGGCTGTCGGCGCTCTGGCCGCGCCTGACGCTGACGGCAGCGGGCTGCGCCTTCCTTCTCGCCATGGCAGTGGCCCCCGTTCTCGGCATCGCCGCGCAGAACTGGCTGCCTTCGCTGATCCTGGATCGTTTCGCCGTGATGACCGGCCAGGCCCGCATCGATATCTGGCATAGCTTCGGTGAGGTTGCGCGCGCGCGACCGATCGCCGGCGCTGGCTTCGGAACCTCGGCCACCATGCATCAGCATCCGGTGGCGGCGGAGGTCTCGCCCGCGCGCCGCGAGCTTCTGGCGGCGAGCCATCCGCACGACATGCCGCTGCAGGCCTGGGCCGAGACCGGTGCGGTCGGTGCGGGTATCCTCGCTTTGGCGGGCCTGCTGCTGCTCGCGCGGCTGCGCCGCCTGCCGGCGCGCGAGATGGCGCCGCGCCTTGCGCTGTTCTCCGGCGCGTTCGCGATCTCGGTCGTCGGGCACGGTGCCTGGCAGGGCTGGTGGATTGCCGTTCTGGGGGCTGCTGTCCTCTGGTTCGGTCCGGGCGCTGTGGCGCCTCAGGGAGAAGACCATGACTGATTTCGACGTCGATCTCTTCGTCATCGGTGCCGGCTCCGGCGGCACGCGCGCGGCCCGCATCGCCGCCGGCCACGGCGCCCGCGTCATGATCGCCGAGGAGGACCGGATCGGCGGCACCTGCGTCATCCGCGGCTGCGTGCCCAAGAAGCTCTTCGTCTATGCCAGCCGTTTCGCGGAGGATTTCGAGGATGCGGCCGGCTTCGGCTGGACCTTGCCCCAGGCGCCGGTCTTCGACTGGGCGACGCTGCGGGATGCGGTGGCGAACGAGGTCACGCGCCTGTCCGGCCTTTACCGCAAGGGGCTCGAGGGCGCCAAGGTCGCGATCCGCGAGGAACGCGCGGTCGTCGAGGGGCCGCATCAGCTCCGGCTGACGAAGAGCGGAGAGGTGATCCGCGCTCGCCATATCCTGGTCGCGACCGGCGGCTGGCCGTCCTTCGATCCGCCGATCCCCGGCGGCGAACTCGGCATCTCCTCGAACGAAGTCTTCAACCTGCCGGCGCTGCCGAAGCGCCTTCTGGTCGTCGGTGGCGGCTATATCGCGCTGGAATTCGCCAGCCTCTTCGCCCGGCTCGGTGTCGCGGTGACGGTACTGCACCGGGGCGACAACATCCTGCGCGGCTTCGACGAGGATATCCGCACCCGCCTGCGTGATGCGCTCGTCCATGCCGGCATCACCTTGCGGCTCGGCTGCACGATTGACCGGATCGAGGAGCTGGCAGACGGCAGCCGCCGCGCCCATTGCGCCAAGGGTGAGCCGATCGATGCCGATGTCGTCCTCGTCGCGACCGGCCGCCGGCCGAATACCAGGAGGCTCGGCCTCGAACAGGCCGGCGTCGCTCAGGGCCCGCTCGGCGAGATCAAGGTCGATGTGGCATCGGCCAGCAGCGTGCCCTCGATCCACGCCGTCGGCGATGTGACCAACCGGGTCAACCTGACGCCGGTCGCGATCCGCGAGGGCCATGCCTTCGCCGACTCGACCTTCGGCAGCCGCAACTGGACGGTGGACCACGCCACCATCGCCTCAGCCGTCTTCACGACGCCGGAGATCGGCACCGTCGGCCTGTCGGAAGCGCAGGCCGTGGCCGCCGGCCATGAGATCACCGTCTTCGAGTCCGGCTTCCGCCCGATGAAGGCGACGATCTCCGGCCGTCAGGAGCGCATCTACATGAAGCTCGTCGTCGATGCGCAATCGGACAAGGTGCTCGGCGTCCATATCCTCGGCCATGATGCCGGCGAGATCGTCCAGGCGGTCGCCATCGCGGTGACGATGGGCGCGACCAAGGCCGATTTCGACCGCACCGTCGCGCTGCATCCGAGCGCCGCCGAGGAACTGGTGACGATGCGCACGCCGCGGGCCGGTTGAAGCAGCGGAACCACGTTTGTCATTCCGGGTTCGTCGTCGTGCGAAACCCCGGAATGACGAAGGTCGCTCCCGCTTCCCCGTTGAATCGCCTTGTGAAGCGCTTGAATCAGGATGGCAGGCCGTTGCCGCGATAGAGCAGCGGCACGCGCTATCCCGTTGCGAAGAATCGCTTTTGCCGGCGCATGCGCTGAGTGGCCGGGCGGCCTGCCGCGAGGGCTTCCCTCAGGCGGTGGCCATTCCCACATCATCGGTGTATAGCCGCCCCTTCGCGCTACCAAGAGGTTAACGATGCGCGATCTCACAGTCAGGAGCACGTAAGTCCCATGTCCGAGCGGTGGACGCCAGAGAGCTGGAGGGCCAAGCCCGTCCAGCAGATTCCGGAATATCCGGACCAGGCAGCCTTGAAGGCGGTTGAGCAGCAGCTCGCCGGCTTTCCGCCGCTCGTTTTTGCAGGCGAGGCGCGCAAGCTCAAACGGGCGTTGAGCAAGGTCGCTGCCGGTGAGGCCTTCCTGCTGCAGGGAGGCGACTGCGCCGAGAGCTTCGCCGAGCATTCGGCCGACAACATCCGCGACTTCTTCCGGCTGTTCCTGCAGATGGCGGTGGTTCTGACCTTCGCGGGCGGCTCGCCGGTGGTGAAGGTCGGCCGCATCGCCGGCCAGTTCGCCAAGCCGCGCTCGGCCCCGACCGAGACGATCGGTGGCGTCGAGCTGCCGAGCTACAAGGGTGATATCGTCAACGACAACGAGTTCACGGCCGAGGCGCGCATCCCCGATCCGCGCCGCCAGCTCGAGGGCTATCGTCAGTCGGCAGCGACGCTGAACCTGATCCGCGCCTTCGCGACCGGCGGCTATGCCAATCTCGACAACGCGCATCGCTGGATGCTCGGCTTCGTCAAGGATAGCCCGCAGTCGCATCGCTACCAGGAAGTGGCCGAGCGCATCACCGAGGCGCTGGAATTCATGCGCGCCATCGGCATCGACCCGGAAACCCATCCGGAGATGCGCACGACCGACTTCTACACCAGCCACGAGGCGCTGCTGCTCGGCTACGAGCAGGCGATGACGCGGACGGATTCGACGACCGGCGAGTGGTACGCCACCTCCGGCCACATGGTCTGGATCGGCGATCGCACGCGTCAGATCGACCATGCCCATGTCGAGTTCTTCCGCGGCATCAAGAACCCGATCGGCCTGAAATGCGGTCCCTCGACCACGGTCGACGGCCTGCTCAAGCTGATCGACGTGCTCGATCCGCAGAACCAGGCCGGGCGGCTCACGCTGATCGCGCGCTTCGGCGCCGACAAGGTCTTCGACCATCTGCCGGCGCTGGTGCGGGCGACGAAGCGGGAAGGCCGCAACGTCGTCTGGTCCTGTGACCCAATGCACGGCAACACGGTCAAGGCGGCGAGCGGCTACAAGACCCGGCCCTTCGACCTGATCCTGGGCGAGGTGAAGAACTTCTTCGCCGTCCACCAGGCCGAAGGCACGCATGCCGGCGGCCTGCATCTGGAGATGACCGGCAAGAACGTCACCGAATGCACTGGCGGCGCGCGCGGCATGACCGATGCGGACCTCAACGACCGCTACCACACGTTCTGCGATCCGCGCCTCAACGCGGAACAGGCGCTGGAACTCGCCTTCATCGTCGCCGAGTTGGTCAAGCGCCAGCGCGCCGGCCGGGCGCGGCCCGAGGTCGAGGCGGCCGAGTAGGGCGCTTCACATAGTCCATGAACAGGAAAGGCCGGGGCTTTCGCCCCGGCCTTTTTCTTGATGCCGTCAGTGGTTCTCAGAACTTCAGGGCGGCGCCGACGCGAGCCTGGTTCAGGCTTGTGGTGATGCCCTCGACATCGTTGAAGCGGGTGTAGAGATACTCGGCGCGGACGAGGATGTTGTCGGCCAGCGCGGCCTCGATGCCGCCGCCGATCACGCCGCCGAAGCCCCAGACATCCTTCTTGGGGCCGCCGACCATGCGCGGCCAGCCGACATAGCTGCCGAGTGCGACGCCGTTGTTATCGGTCGGACCCCAGTCGCTGTAGACCGAGACATTGGTGTCGAAACGCCCAACCGCCGCGCCGAACGTGACATAGGGCATCCACCGGCCATAGGTGTAGCCGAAGCGGGCGCGCAGCGAGGCATAGTCGTTGATCCGGGCGCTCTGGTTCAGGCCGACCGTGAGGTACTGGTTGCCGACGCGTCGCGACTCGAGGCGGGAAGCGGCAGCTGCCTGGTCGATGCGCGAATAATCCGCTTCCAGGCCCATGACGACGTCGCCGAAGGCCCAGTTATAGCCGGCATAGCCGCCGAACATGGCGCCGCTGTCGCGGCGCGGCATAGTGCGCGTCAGATCGTAGACGTTGATCGAGTTCGCGATCGTGGTGTTCAGCATCGCGTAGTCGATCAGCCTGTCGACGCTCTGATCGCGCTCGAAGCGGGATTGCGCCTGCCCGGCAAAGCCGCCGACGTAGAAGCCTTCCCAGCTGAACTGGGAGGGAGCCGGAGGGGCGTCCTCGATCTGCGAGCCGCGCAGCACGGGATAGTCCGCCGCAAGCGTTGGTGCGGCGAGAAGGCTGGTCGCGAGGGCCGTAGACCCAAACATGAGCGCGATGGAACGGATGCGCATCCTGATCTCCCCGAGCGACGGTTCGGTTCCACCCGTTTCACCTCGCTCCGGGGACAATTCATGCCTTGGTAACCCTAATGGCGGGTTAACGATGGGGAATTCGGTTTGAGTGCCGGATTGTCGCCCGCCGGCAAACGCGCCATAAGCCGGCCATGACCTCGCCTCTGGTTCGCTTCGCGCCGTCGCCCACCGGCTATCTCCATATCGGCAACGCCCGGCCGGCGCTGTTCAACTGGCTGTTCGCCCGCCGGCACAGCGGCCGCTTCCTGCTGCGCTACGATGATACCGACATCGCCCGCTCGAAGGCGGAATATGCTGATGCCATCGCCGAGGACCTCGGCTGGCTCGGCATCGTGCCCGATCAGGTGATCAGGCAGTCCGAGCGGCTGGCGATCTATGACGCCGCCGCCGACAAGCTGCGCGGGGCAGGGCGGCTCTATGCCTGCTATGAGACGGCCGACGAGCTGGATCGCCGCCGCAAGCGCCAGCTCGCCCGTGGCCTGCCGCCGATCTACGACCGCGCCGCGCTGAAGCTCACAGCCGAGCAGAAGGCCGCCTTCGCGGCGGAGGGGCGTAAACCCCACTGGCGTTTCCTGCTGGAGCCGCGCGAGGTCGCCTGGGACGATCTGGTGCGCGGTGCTTCCCACGTCGATTGCGCCTCGCTCTCGGACCCGGTCCTGGTCCGCGAGGACGGCAGCTATCTCTACACGCTGCCCTCCGTCGTCGACGATATCGAGACCGGTGTGACCCATGTCATTCGCGGTGAGGACCATGTCACCAACACGGCCGTCCAGGCCCAGATCTTCGAGGCGCTCGGCGCGAGCCTGCCTGCCTTCGGGCATCACAACCTGCTGACCACGGCGAGCGGCGAAGGCCTGTCCAAACGCCTCGGCCATCTCTCGCTGCGCGGCTTGCGCGAGACTGGCGTCGAGGCGTTGGCCGTGGCGGCGCTGGCGACGTTGGTCGGCACCTCCGATGCCGTGCGTCCGGTCGCGAGCCTCGACGAACTCGCCGGCCTCGTCGAGCTCGCCCATGTCTCGCGCGCGCCGGCCAAATTCGACGAGCACGAACTGGAGACGCTGAGCGCCCGCACGCTGCACCAGTTACCGCTCGCTGCTGTTTCCAATCGGCTGGCGGCGCTGGGCGTCGCGGCCGACGAGGCGTTCTGGCAGGCCGTGCGCGGCAATCTTGCCAAGCTGGACGAGGCGGCTCAGTGGTGGCGCGTGGTGCAGGGGCCGATCGCGCCTGTGATCGCCGATGCCGGCTTTGCCGCGACCGCGGCCGGGCTGCTGCCGGCCGAGCCCTTCGATGTCACGACCTGGAAAAGCTGGACGCAGGCTGTTTCGGCCGCGACGGGAGCCAAGGGCAAGGCGCTGTTCATGCCGCTCCGCCAGGCGCTGACGGGGCTTGATCACGGCCCGGAACTCGCCGCGCTGCTGCCGCTGATCGGCCGGAGTAAGGCGCTGAAGCGGCTGGCGGGCGAAAGCGCCTGACGATCTAACCTTTGTCATTCCGGGGCGAGCGCGTAGCGCTCGAACCCGGAACCCACGACTGGGTGAAGCGCTTCAAGACGCCGTCATCAAGGGCTCGCCCGGTTGTGGGTTCCGGGTTCAGGCCTAACGGCCTGCCCCGGAATGACAAGGCTCCGGACGCCCCCTCCTTACTCGTGCCGCTCCATCGCCGAGGCGTGCTTCGTGTCGCGCATCGTCGAATAGACCAGGAACGAGAGGAAGATGATGCCAGCAAGGTAGTAATAGAACCACTGCTCGTGGCCCTGCTGCTTGAAGAACAGGGCGATGGCCGGCGCCGTGCCGCCGAAGATCGAGACGGTGAGCGCATAGGGCACGGCCACGCCGGTGGCGCGGATCGCGGTCGGGAACAGCTCCGCCTTCACCACGGCATTGATCGAGGTGTAGCCGGCGACGAAGATCCAGGCTGCTGAAATCAGCAGGAAGGCCATCCAGGGCGACTTGGTGCCGGCGAGCGTCGTCAGCAGCGGCACCGTGAACAGCGTGCCGCAGACGCCGAAGAAGATCAGCATCGGCTTGCGGCCGATCTTGTCCGAGATCAGCCCGTAGATCGGTTGCAGCGCAGCGGCGAAGATCAGCGAGCCGGCGATGACATAGGTCGTGGTGATGTCGGAGAAGCCGGCCGTCTGGCGCACGAAGGTCTGCATATAGGTGGTGAAGGTGTAGAAGGCCGCGGTGCCGCCGGCC
Organism: Allobosea sp. FG18; assembly: GCF_057809495.1. Classification (NCBI taxonomy): domain Bacteria; kingdom Pseudomonadati; phylum Pseudomonadota; class Alphaproteobacteria; order Hyphomicrobiales; family Alloboseaceae; genus Allobosea; species Allobosea sp. FG18. The sequence goes on along the minus strand of NZ_JBMDKB010000011.1, from coordinate 156,071 downwards.
GTCAGGCCGACCACGATCGCGACCTCGCGCGGATATTTCAGCAGGCCACGCAGCGAGCTCTCGCGTTTGATGCCGCTCTTCTTGGCGGCCTCGAACGACTCGGTCTCGTGCATATGGCGGCGCATGAACATGGCGGTGATCGCCAGGAGCGCGCCGATGACGAAGGGAATGCGCCAGCCCCAGGCGACGAGCTGTTCATGCGTCAGGAAGACGTTCTGGAGCAGCAGCAGCACCAGGATCGCGGTGAGCTGCCCGCCGATCAGCGTGACGTACTGGAAGCTGGAATAGAAGCCGCGATGTTCGGGGTCGGCGATCTCGGAGAGATAGGTTGCCGAGGCGCCGTATTCGCCGCCGAGGCTCAGGCCTTCGATGATGCGCGCCAGCGCCAGCAAGGCCGGCGCCGCGAAGCCGATCGTGGCATAGGTCGGCGTCAATGCGATGATCAGCGAGCCGAAGCACATCATCAGGACGGAGACGGTCAGCGACAGGCGCCGTCCATAGCGGTCGGCGATATGTCCGAACAGCCAGCCGCCGAGCGGACGCACGATGAAGCCGGCCGCGAACAACGTCGCTGCGTTGAGCTGCTGCACCACCGGGTCGTTCGACGGAAAGAAATGCGGCGCGAAATAGAGCGCGAAAGCCGTATAGGCGTAGAAATCGTACCACTCGACGAGATTGCCGACCGAGCCGATGAAGATCGCTTTGAGCCGGCGTTTGGCGTCGTCGAACTGGATGGGATGGGTGGGAGATGTCGCTGTCGTCTCGGACATGGCGGCCTTCTGAGCTGGGGAGCGTCAGAAGCGGGCGCACGGCGCGAAGGGGCCGTGGGACGGGTCTGGCGGCCTCCCGGAGGCGGCTTGGATGGCCTCTTATGCTGCCGATCCAGTCATGCGTCCAGAAATCATCGCGCCGTTCGCAGGTGGTCTTCCATGCGCTGTGCGCATGGAGCTTTTTGCATTCAGGGCCGCGCGACCTGCGGGCCCAGATTGGGCGCGAGATTGGGTGCGACGATCCGCACCGTCCGGCGCTCGCCGGTGGCGCTGCCCGATTCGCTCTTCAGCCCGTCCTTCTTGTCGAGCACCTTCTCGCCGACGATGACGGGGCCGACGCCTGCCGACTCGGTGCCGGCAGTCGGTGAATCCTCGGATGGCATCGGCTTCTCGTCGGGGATGGCCGGAATCGGCGCCGGCGCCGGCTGGGCGGCCGCAGCGCCCTTGCGCTTGGGGTCGGCCTTCGGGCGCGACAGTTCGGCCGCGCGCTGCTCGCTCAGGATGACGTCGCCCTTGCGCTTGTCGAGCAGGTACTCGGCGTCACGGAGGGCGGTCGACCAGCTCTGCCCCTGGCCGCGGCAGGTGCAGGCGGCGTCGAAGCTGCGGGTGTATTTCCCGGCATTGGCCAGCGAGGAATAGGGCTGGCCGGTCGAGCGGGAGGCGGCGTTCTGGATGTCGCCGCCGGCGCTCATGCCATAGGCCAGTGTCTCGGTGCCCGGGCACAGCGCCTGGCACATCTCGTCGCCATTGCCGGTGTTGTTCGAGAGCGGGAAGAAGTAGCCGTCGCAGGTGCGCACGCAGACGGTCTGCGGACCGCCCAGACGCGGCTTCGCCGGCTCGGTCGGCTGCTCGGGATCGAGCTCGGGCAAGGTCGAATCGATCTCGCCGGGGCCGGGATCGCGTCCGAAGATCGTGTCGAAGAAGCCGCGTGGCTGCGACCGGCAGTTGTTGTTGATCGCCGCGGCCAGCTGGGCGCGGCGCTGTTCGATGCCGCCGCCTTCGGCCTGGCGCTGCAACGCGCCGTACTGGTTTTGCAACTGGCCGATCTGCTGGCGGACGAAATTGCATTGCGGTGGCGGCGATTCGAAGAAACTGAAGCCGCGGTCGCAACCCATCGAGCGGTACTGGTTGCTCAACTGCGCGAGCTGGGCGCCCACGCGCTGCGCGGCCTGCGCGGCGCGCGGATCGCCGCCGCTGCGGCCCTGAAGGCTGTCCAGTTCGGCGCGCCAGGCATTGCACGACGCCGACTGCGCCATGGCGGTGCCACTGAGGGCCGCCAGCATCAGAAGGGCCATGCCGAAGCGTCTGGACAGTCGCAGCATCATCGCAAGTCGGGTCACGTCATCCATAGTCGGGCCGGCAGGCCGGCCCTGTTCGGGAACTGTGGTCTAGAACACCCGCCAAACACGACGGAACTATGGAGCGGAGCCTCGCCTGAAAGGCCGCGGGGACGCTCCATCACGGAGCTTCGCATGCCATATTCGGACAAGCGCAGCAATGCGGGGAAGCGCGCGCCGTCGCGGTGGTGGAAAACTACCGCTTTCGCTGGAGCCGGGTCCGATCAGGTTGATTCAACCTGATTGGTGAATCCGTCTCCAAACTTGAGTGAGAGAACGCGTTATCCGATCCGACTGCGTTGCAGTCGGATCGGCGCGTGCTTTAGAAGACCTGCGGCAGCGGCCCGGCCGCGCCGGCCTTCCGTGCAGCGCCAATGAGGCAAGCCCCGCCCATGTCCGATTATCTGCCTCTTCACGAAGCCGTCATTCCCGAGCTGCCGAATTATTATCGCGGCAAGGTCCGCGAGAATTACGACCTGCCCGATAATCGCCGCATCCTGATCTCGACGGACCGGCTCTCCGCCTTCGACCGGGCGATCGCCTCGATTCCGCTGAAGGGCCAGGTGCTGACGCAGACCGCGCGCTACTGGTTCGAGCAGACCGCCGATATCTGCCCCAACCATGTGCTGGAATATCCGGACCCGAATGTCGTGGTCGGCAAGCGGCTGGAGATCCTGCCGGTCGAGATGGTGGTGCGCGGCTATCTCGCCGGCACGACCGGGACCTCGATCCTGACGATGTATAAGCAGGGCCGGCGCGAGATGTACGGCATGACCTTGCCGGAGGGCTTGCGCGACAACGAGGCGCTGCCGCAGGCGATCATCACCCCGACCAGCAAGGCCTTCGACGGCGGCCATGACGAGCCGCTCTCGGCCGAGCAGATCGTCGGGGAGGGGTTGCTGACGCAGAAGCAATGGGACACGGTCTCGGCCTATGCGTTGGCGCTCTTCGCCCGTGGCCAGAAGCTCGCCCGCGAGCGCGGCCTGATCCTCGCCGACACGAAATACGAGTTCGGCACCGATACTGAGGGCAACATCATGCTGGCCGACGAGATCCATACGCCGGATTCGAGCCGCTACTGGTTCGCCGAAAGCTATCCCGAGCGCTTCGCCGCCGGGGGCAAGCCCGAATCCTTCGACAAGGATTTCGTGCGCAACTGGGTCGTGGCACGCTGCGACCCCTATACGCAGGACCTGCCGCCGATCCCGCAGGAGCTGATCGACGAGACCTCTGCGGTCTACGTCCGTGCCTATGAGGCGATTACCGGAACGGCTTTCGCATATCCGCCGAAGGGCGAGGACCCGGCGCAGCGCATCAGGCGCAACCTGGCGCGGTATTTCTAGGAAACTCTGCCGAGTCGCTCACCCTCGACATGTCATCCCGGGCGAAGCGAAGCGGAGACCCGGGATCCATGCCTGAACCTTCATCGGAAACGTTCCGGCATGGATCCCGGATCGGCGCCGCTTCGCGGCTTGTCCGGGATGACCGCAGCGGGGAGAGGGAGGAGCTAAGCCCCGTCTTCCTCGCGATAGTTTCCGGCGAGATGCCGGCCGCGCTCGGTCAACGTCGAGAGCACGCGCTCGAACACCTTGAGCTCGTCGGGCGCGATGCCCTCGATCCAGCGCGCCTCGAAGCCCAGTGCCAGCGGCACGATCTGGTCGTAGATGCGCTTTCCCGCCGGCGTCAGCGCGACGAAGGATTCGCGCCGGTCCTGCCGGTTCTCGGCGCGCGAGACGAGGCCGCGCTTCTCCAGCTCGCCGACGGCGCGCGAGACCTTGGTCTTGTGCATCTGGGCGAGCTCGCCGATGTCGCGCGAGGTCAGCTTGCCGAACTCGCCGAGCTGCGCCACCACGCGCCATTCCGGGATGCCGATGCCGAAATGCTCGCCATAGATGCGGCCGAGCGCGCGGCCGCCGAGCGTGCCGACGACATTGAGGCGATAGGGCAGGAAACGCTCCAGATGGAGCGCCTTGGCCTCGGGATCGGTGGGTGGTTTCGTCGTCATGGCGAGGAGGAAGGCGCGCCTCAGCGCGCCTTCAGCCTGTTCATGAACGAGTCGTAGGACAGTTCCGCGACCTGCCACCAGAGCAGATTCTCGCCGCGGAAGGCGACCATCGAATCGTAGCCCTTCTTGAAATCCGGGCTCTTGGCGCTGGTCTCGGCGTAGTATTCCTCCGCCGCCTTCAGCGCCGCTTCCATCACCGGCAGCGGGAACGCCTTGAGTTGCGCGCCCTGGGCCACCAGCCGGCGCAACCCACCCGGGTTCACGAAGTCGTATTTGGCCAGCATCCAGTTGTTGGCCGCCTCGCAGGCGTTCTGGACGATTGCCTGATAGTGCTTCGGCAGCTTGTTCCAGGCGTCCTTGCCGATGATCAGGTGCAGCATGGCGCCGCCCTCCCACCAGCCGGGATAGTAATAGTACTTGGCGACGCGGATGAAGCCGAGCTTCTCGTCGTCATAGGGGCCGACGAACTCGGCCGCGTCGATCGTGCCGCGCTCCAGCGCCGGATAGACGTCGCCCGGCGCGATCTGCGTCGGCACCACGCCAAGCTTGGCCAGAACTGCCCCGCCCATGCCGCCGATGCGGAATTTCAGGCCCTTGAGGTCGTCGATGCTCTTCAATTCGTTGCGGAAGAAGCCGCCCATCTGGCAGCCGGAATTGCCGCAGGGGATCGAATAGGCGTTGAAGCGGTCGAGCACGCCGTTCACGATCTGCTCGCCGCCGCCGAAATACCACCAGCTATGCTGCTGGCGGGCGTTGAGGCCGAAGGGGATGCCGGTGCCGAGACCCAGCGTCGGGTCCTTGCCGATGTAGAAATAGGTCGGCGAATGCGCGCATTCGACCGTGCCGGATGAGACCGCATCGAGCGCCTGCAGGCCGGGCACGATCTCGCCGGGCGCGAAGACCTGGATGTCGAACTTGCCGTCGGTCGCCTCGGAGACATATTTCGAGAACTGCTGCGCCGTGCCGAAGATCGTGTCGAGCGACTTCGGGAAGCTCGACGTCAGGCGCCATTTCACCTCGGGCTGCGACTGTGCGATCGCGGGCATCGCGACCGTCGTCGCGGCGGCGGCCAGCGCCCCCGATTTCAAAAAGCTGCGACGTTCCATATGGTTTCCTCCCGAGGGCTTGTTATGCCCTTATTGGCGCGTCCGGGAAGGAATGAAAAGACATGAAGCTCGCCTCGCTCGCGCATGGCCGTGACGGCCGTCTCGTCGTCGTCTCGCGGGACCTGACCCGCGCCACCGACGCCTTTCCGGTCGTGCCGACGCTGCAGGCAGCGCTCGACGATTGGGATCGCCACGCTCCGCGCCTCGCCGATCTCGCCGAGGGGCTGGAGCACGGTTCGGTCCCGTCTTTCCGCTTCCATGAACATGACTGCGCCGCGCCGCTGCCGCGCGCCTATCAATGGCTCGACGGCTCGGCCTATGTGAATCACGTCGATCTCGTCCGGAAGGCGCGGGGCGCCACCATGCCCGAAAGCTTCTGGACCGATCCGCTGATGTATCAGGGCGGCAGCGACGCCTCGCTCGGCCCGCGCCAGGCCGTGCAGGCCCGCAGCGAGGAGGACGGCATCGATTTCGAGGCCGAGATCGCGGTCGTCACCGGTGACGTGCCGATGGGCGCGAACCGTGAGGAGGCGCTCCGGTGCATCCGCCTCGTCATGCTCGTCAACGACGTGAGCTTGCGGAACCGGATTCCCGGCGAACTGGCGAAAGGCTTCGGCTTCGTCCAGTCGAAGCCGTCCTCGGCCTTTTCGCCGGCCGCGGTGACGCCGGACGAATTGGGCGGTGCCTGGCGCGACGGGCGTTTGCATCTGCCGCTGCTGGCGCAGGTCAACGGCTCGCTCTTTGGCAAGCCTGATGCCGGCGCCGACATGACCTTCGATTTCGGCACGCTGATCGCCCATGCCGCCGCGACGCGCCGCCTCTCGGCCGGCACGGTGATCGGCGCCGGCACGGTCTCGAACCGCGACGCCGATGGCGGCCCGGGCCGGCCCGTGGCCGAGGGCGGGCTGGGCTATGCCTGCATCGCCGAGCAGCGCATGGTCGAGACGATCCGGCAGGGCGGGCCGAAGACACCGTTCCTGCGCTTCGGCGACACCGTCCGCATCGAGATGAAGGATGCTTCCGGGCATTCGATCTTCGGCGCGATCGAGCAGGAAATTCTGCCCCACAGCTAATCCAGTTCCGGTTGTCTCGGCTTGGCGGCAGCCGGGCCGCCGGATAACCTCAGGCCGATGCCAGACGCGAGAACCGAGACGCCATGATCGAGACCGTGCCGTTCTATTCGACCACCATTCCGCTGGCCTTCTTCATCTGGGGGCCGGTCCTGGTGGTGGTGCTGTTCTGGGCGGTCGGCGTCTGGTCGAGCCGGCAGGGCGTGCCGCGCATGCTCGAAAGCGACTGGGACGGCTACAGCGTCGCCGATGTCGAGAAGCTGTTCACGCTCTATGGCGAGGACAGGCGCGCGCGCTACCGCAACCGTGTCCTGCCGGCCGATGTCGCCTGCGCCTTCACCTATGCGATCGTCGGCGCCCTGCTCGTCGCCGGGCTCAGTCTGCGCGGCCAGCCCTGGTGGGTGGCGGCGCTCTGCGGCGGCGGCTGGTTGTTGGGCGGACTCTGTGATGTCGCCGAGAATTTCGCCGTGGCGCGATTGCTCGATCGCTACCCGCAGGTCGATGGCGGCAATGTCGCCTTCGCCAGCACGATGACGCGTCTGAAGCTGGTTCTCTTCGCGCTCGGCGTGATCGGCGCGCTCGTGGCCGCCTATCTCGTCTTCAAGCCGCTGACGGGTTGAGACCAGCGGCTTTACGCCTGACCGATATTGTGCGGCGCAAAGCTCTGGTGCGCCGCTGCCCGACTTCCCATATCCTGACCGGCGCCACGCTGGAACGCGCCGGGAGAATGGGAATGCTGCTTCGTCGTTGGGTCCTGGCCGCTCTGGCCCTCACCCTGCCGGGAATGATGCTGTCGCCGGCCACGGCGCAGGAAGACCTGATCTTCAGGAAATCGACCGTCTGGAAGATGCTGACGCCGAACGACAAGCTCGCCGTCTATGGCGTCGATGATCCGATCGTCGAGGGCGTCGCCTGCCATTATACCGTGCCCGAGAAGGGCGGCATGTCCGGCATGTTCGGCGTCGCCGAGGAGGTCTCGGAGGTCTCGCTCGCCTGCCGCCAGGTCGGCCCGATCAAGTTCAAGGAGAAGGCCGAGCAGGGCGACGTCGTCTTCCGCGAGCGCCGCTCGCTGGTCTGGAAGAAGATGCAGATCGTGCGCGGCTGCGACGCCAAGCGCAACGTGCTGGTCTATCTCGTCTATACCGACAAGCTGATCGACGGTTCCCCGCAGAACTCGACCTCGACCGTGCCGCTCATGCCCTGGGGCGCGTCGGGCGAGCCGCCGAAGTGCTCGGAATGGATTCGGTGAGGCCGGGCGCTCGCCACGAAACGGGGCCGGGAATGTACCAGCCCTCATCCTGAGGAGCGGCCATAGGCTGCGTCTCGAAGGATGTTCCAGTTATCTCCAGAGCCTCCTGAAGCATCCTTCGAGACGCGCTCCTCGGAGCGCTCCTCAGGATGAGGGCTCGGTCGATGATGGGCTTGTTTTACTCGCCGCAGGTGATGCTGAGCGGCTGCTCGGCAGTCTGGGCCGGGCTCTGCTTCGTCACCGAGCCGGTGAAGTCCTCGCGGGCGGCCACGCCGAAGGCGACCGCCTTCCCGAAGCCCTGCGATTCGCACCAGGCATTGGCGACGATCTTGCCGCATTCGGCCTTGGACGAGATGCAGTCGGCGACGCCGTAGCCGTCGCTGGCCGGGATCAGGAAGGTGCGCGGCTCGTTCGCGGCAGCGGCCGTATGGCTGGTCGGCATGACCGACAGCGAGATGCCGGCGGCAACGATCCCGAGCAGTCCGACGAGAGCCACGGCGCGGCGCATGAATTTGGGTTCCTGATGGGTTGCGGGCGCAGAACCCGCGAATCGGGAGGATGGTTCCGGCCGGTTAAATTTGAATGAACCGCGGCAATTCTGAGGCAATGCTGCAATGCAGCAATCGGGCGCCCTCTTGACGGAAAGCGCGCGGAAAGGCAATCAGTTCCGATCATGACGCGAGCCGCCATCAACAGCCCTTGCATTATTTGCCGCTAGCTTTCGCTGGCCGGCTGCTCACGTCCTCGTCCTGAAAAACGAACCGACAAAAGCGCCCCCGGCCAGCGGCCAGGTTGGCCCTTTCGTATTTCGCCGTTCGTTTCGTTCCAGGATTTCGCCCCGATGTCGCCGACCCTGAGGCTCTACAACACGCTGACGCGGACGAAGCAGGACTTCGCGCCGATCGATCCGTCGAACGTGCGCATGTATGTCTGCGGCCCGACGGTCTACGACTACGCCCATATCGGCAATGCCCGCCCGGTCATCGTCTTCGACGTGCTCTACCGGCTGTTGCGCCACATCTACGGGGCGGAGCACGTCACCTATGCCCGCAACCTCACGGACGTCGACGACAAGATCAACGCCCGCGCGGCGCGCGACTATCCCGGCCTGCCGCTCAACGAGGCGATCGCCAAGGTCACTGAGACGACGACGGCGCAGTTCCACGCCGATATCGATGCGCTCGGCACGCTGCGCCCGACGACGGAGCCGCGCGCCACTGAGCATATCGAGGAGATGAAGGCGATCATCGAGCGCCTGATCGCGCGCGGCGTCGCCTATGTCGCCGAGGAGCATGTGCTCTTCCATGTCCCGGCCGTGGCGCATCTCGTGAAGGCACCGAAATACGGCACGCTCGCCCGCCGCTCGCTCGACGAGATGCTCGCCGGCGCCCGTGTCGATGTCGCGCCCTACAAGCGCGACGCGATGGATTTCGTGCTGTGGAAGCCGAGCCGCGACGGCATCGACCCCGGCTGGCCGTCGCCGGCCGGCATCGCGACGCCCGGCCGTCCCGGCTGGCATATCGAATGCTCGGCCATGTCGATGGCGAAGCTGCTGACCCCCTTCGGAGGCGGGCTCGCCTGCGACGATCCCATGAAGAACGTCTTCGACATCCATGGCGGCGGCATCGATCTCGTCTTCCCGCACCACGAGAACGAGATCACCCAGTCCTGCTGCGCCTTTGGCGGAGCGGAAGGGCAGCCGCTTATGGCCAATATCTGGATGCATAACGGCTTCCTGCAGGTCGAAGGCGAGAAGATGTCGAAGAGCCTCGGCAACTTCGTCACCATCAACGAACTGCTGGAGACGGATGTGTTCGGTGGCCGCAAATGGCCGGGCGAGGTGCTGCGCCTTGCGATGCTCAAGACGCATTACCGCCAGCCGATCGACTGGACGGTGAAGGCGTTGGAGGAGGCGGAGAAGACGCTGCAGGACTGGGCCGAAGCGGCGCAGGGCGCGGTGGCCTCCAAGCCCTCGGCCGAACTGCTCGATGCGCTGGCGGACGATCTCAATACCGCCCGCGTGCTGGCTGAGCTGCATGCCCTGCGCAAGGCGGGTGACCTGCCGGCGCTGCTGGCAGGTCTCGATCTGCTCGGCATCGCTCTGCCGGAGGTGGCGGCGCCTGCCGTCGTCGCGCCCGAGGTGGAACGCCTGATCGTCGCCCGCCTCGATGCCCGCCGTGCGAAGAACTTCGCCGAGTCCGACCGCCTCCGCGATGAGCTCGCCGCGATGGGCATCGCGCTCAAGGACGGCAAGGACCCCGCCACCGGCGAGCCGACGACCAGCTGGGAGGTGAAGCGATGACCCCCAAGATCCGCCCGGCGGGCTCGCTCTCCTTCGCCATCAAGCTGGTCATGCTGGCCATGGTCGTGCCGCGCGTCGTCCGCTTCAAGTTGAGGCGGGGACGATGAGCGCGGCCCGCGTCCATCTCTTCGACACGACCCTGCGCGACGGCGCTCAGACCACGGGCGTCGATTTCTCGCTCGACGACAAGCGCGCGGTTGCAGCGCTGCTCGATCGGCTCGGCGTCGATTATGTCGAAGGCGGCTATCCCGGCGCGAACCCCCTCGACACCGCCTTCTTCGAGCAGAAGGCGACGAAGCAGGCGAAATTCGCCGCCTTCGGCATGACCAAGCGGGCAGGGCGCTCGGCCGCCAACGATCCCGGCATCGCTGCGCTGCTGGAGGCGAGGGCCGATGCCATCGTCTTCGTCGCCAAGAGCTGGGACTACCATGTCCATGTCGCGCTCGAGATCTCGCTGGAGGAGAACCTCGCCGGCATCCGCGAGAGCGTCGAGGCAGCAAAAGCCGCCGGCCGCGAGGTGATGCTCGACTGCGAGCATTTCTTCGATGGCTACAAGGCCAATCCCGATTACGCGCTCGCCTGCGCCCGCACGGCCTATGAGGCCGGCGCCCGCTGGGTCGTGCTTTGCGACACCAATGGCGGCACGCTGCCCGACGAAGTCGGCGCCATCGTGCGCGAGGTCGCCAAGACCGTGCCCGGCGACAATCTCGGCATCCACGCCCATGACGATTGCGGCTGCGCGGTCGCCAATTCGCTGGCGGCGGTCGAGGCCGGCGCGCGCCAGATCCAGGGCACGCTCAACGGGCTCGGCGAGCGCTGCGGCAATGCCAATCTCGTCACGCTGATCGGCGCGCTGAAGCTCAAGGAGCGCTATCGCGGCCGTTTCGAACTTGGCGTCAGCGAGGATCAGCTCGGCGAATTGACCCATGTCTCGCGGGCGCTCGACGAGATGCTGAACCGGGCGCCAAACCGGCACGCGCCCTTCGTCGGCGCCTCGGCCTTCGCGACCAAGGCCGGCATCCACGCCTCGGCCGTGCTGAAGGACCCGCGCACCTACGAGCATGTCATGCCCGAGGCGACCGGCAACACCCGCAAGGTCCTGATCTCCGACCAGGGCGGCAAGTCGAATCTCGTCGCCGAGCTGGAGCGCATCGGCGTCACGCTCGGCCGCGACGATCCGCGCCTCAACCGCGTGCTGCAGGAGGTCAAGGACAAGGAGGCGCAGGGCTATGCCTTCGAGGGCGCTGACGCTTCGTTCTTCCTGCTGGTGAAGCGCATCCTCGGCGAAGTCCCGGATTATTTCGCGGTCGAGCGCTTCGCCGTGAATGTCGAGCGGCGCTACAATGCGCTGGGCGAGCTCGTCACCTTCTCCGAGGCGATCGTGAAGGTGAAGGTCGGCGACGATGTGCTGATCTCGGCGGCGGAGGGCGATGCCGGCCCGGTCAATGCGCTCGATATCGCGCTCCGCAAGGATCTCGGACGCTACCAGTCATTGATCGGGGGCTTGCGCCTCGTCGACTACAAGGTCCGCATCTTCCAGGGCGGCACCGATGCCGTGACCCGCGTCCTGATCGAGTCGGGCGACGAGACCGGCGAGCGCTGGACCACGGTCGGCGTCAGCGCCAACATCATCGACGCCTCGTTCCAGGCGCTGGTCGACTCGATCACCTACAAGCTGGTCAAGGCCGGCGCGACGGCGTGACCGGAGCCTTCCCTTCTCCCCTTGCGGGAGAAGGTGGCCCGCAGGGCCGGATGAGGGGTCGCACAGGTTCGGAAGCTTGGTCTGTGGCTGGCGATGACCGTCGCGAGACCCCTCATCCGCCTGCCGGCACCTTCTCCCGCAAGGGGAGAAGGGCGCTGCTTGGCGGGCTCGCCAATCCTACTCCGTCAGCCGGATCACGCGGTCCCTGCACAGGTCCATGTCGGCGTCGCTCTCGGCTTCGTCCTCGAATTTCGCCTGCACCGTATAGGCGCAGCCCTGCGGCTTGTTGAGCTTCAGCGCAACGCTTTTGCCGGGCGCCAGCGGCTTGGCGAGCTTGGCGACGAGGCGCGGCTGATCGCCGGGCGTGGCGATCGCGAAATTGCTGAGCGGCACGGTGCGCTGGTTGGTGATCGTGATCTGCGGATGCGGTCGAGAGTTCTGCGCCACGGCAGGCAGAGCGAGGACGAGCGCGGCGGTAATGCCAACCCCGGCGGCTGCAAGCTGTTGAGCCTTCATGGTGTTTCCTTCCCTGATGGCGGACGTCGAGCGCCAGAGCCGGGATCAGATACCTGGGATGGGGCGATGGCAAGGCAGCTTTCGGGCGAGCTGCCGCATGCTCCCCACGCAACGACATTCCCATGCAATGGCGTCCGATTGCGTCTATATGGGCGCTCTAACTGGAATCGTTTGAAAATGTCCGCGCCGTCCGCGCCGCCTCCGGCGCCGAGCTTCCAACGCTCTGCCGTGATCCAGCCCGGGTCCGGCTTCTTCGCCACCTTCCGTGCGCTCTGGCCCTATCTTTGGCCGGCGGAGCGTGCCGACCTGCGCACGCGCGTCGTCGCAGCTTTCGCTCTGATGCTCTGCGGGCGGTTGGTGCTGATGGGCGTGCCCTTCACCTTCAAATGGGTGACGGATGCCTTGGCCGGCTCCTATTCCAATCTTGAGAAATGGCTGCCCTGGCTGGTCGGCGCGCCGCTGGCGCTGACGGTGCTCTACGGTCTCGCCCGCGTCGGCGCGGCGGCCTTCGTCCAGATGCGCGACGCGATCTTCGCCCCGGTCTTCATGCATGCGGTGCGGACGCTGGCGCTCCAGACCTTCGGCCATCTCCACCATCTCTCGCTGCGCTTCCATCTCGAGCGCAAGACGGGCGGGCTCACCCGCGTGCTGGAGCGCGGCCGCAACGGCATCGAGGAGATGGTCCGCCTCGGCCTCAACCAGCTCGTGCCGGTGATCATCGAGGTCGTGCTGATCATCACGGTGCTGCTCTATCTGTTCGACTGGCGCTATGTCGTCGTGCTGGTCACGATGGTCACGGCCTATATGACTTACACCATCAAGGCGACGGAGTGGCGCATCGCCATCCGCTCGGCGATGAACGAGTCGGATACCGACGCCAATGCCAAGGCGATCGACTCGCTGCTGAATTACGAGACGGTGAAGTATTTCGGCGCCGAGGCTCGCGAGACCGCCCGCTACGACCAGTCGATGGCGCGCTATGAGCGCAACTCGATCAGGTCCTATACCTCGCTGGCCTGGCTCAATTTCGGCCAGGCCGCGATCTTCGCGGTGGGGCTGACGCTCTCGATGGTGATGGCGGTGCGCGGTTTCCAGGCCGGCACCAACACGGTCGGCGACCTCATCCTGATCAACGCGATGCTGATCCAGCTCTATTTACCGCTGAACTTCATGGGCACCGTCTATCGCGAGATCAAGCAGGCGACACTCGACATCGCCCAGATGTTCTCGCTGATCGGCCGCGACCCCGAGATCCAGGACAAGCCGGGCGCGAAGCCGCTGGCGGTGCCAGCTGGCGAGGTTGCCTTCGAGGATGTGCATTTCGCTTATGTGCCGGAGCGGCCGATCCTGCGCGGCGTCTCGTTCAAGGTCCTGCCGGGCCAGACCGTCGCCATCGTCGGTCCGTCGGGCGCCGGCAAGTCGACGATCTCGCGCCTGCTCTTCCGCTTCTACGAACCGCAGGCCGGCCGCATCCTGATCGATGGCCAGCCGATCGCCGATGTCCAGCAGATCTCGTTGCGCGCCGCCATCGGCATGGTCCCGCAGGATACGGTGCTGTTCAACGACACCATCGAGTACAACATCCTCTATGGCCGCCCCGAGGCGACGACGGCCGAGGTCGAGGAGGCCGCACGCCTCGCCCAGATCGACCGCTTCATCCGCCTGCTGCCCGAGGGCTATTCGACCTCGGTCGGTGAACGCGGCCTGAAGCTCTCCGGCGGCGAGAAGCAGCGCGTCGCCATCGCCCGCACCATCCTGAAGGGGCCGCCGGTGCTCGTCCTCGACGAGGCGACCTCGGCACTCGATTCCTTCACCGAGAAGGAAATCCAGGACGCGCTCGACCGGGTCAGCGAGGGCCGCACGACGCTGGTCATCGCTCACCGGCTCTCCACCGTGGTCAATGCCGACGAGATCATCGTGCTCGACAAGGGCCAGATCGTCGAGCGTGGCCATCACCGCGATCTGCTGGCGGCGAACGGCGTCTACGCCGCGATGTGGAACCGCCAGCGCGAGGTCGACGAGGCCAAGGCCACGCTCCAGCGCGCGACCGAGGCCGAGGGCGAGAGCGTCCGGGTGACGCTGTCGTAGAAGCTGGATCAGCCATCTCCGTCATGCTCGCCCTTGTGGCGAGCATCCACGTCTTGAACAGGGCTCTGCAGCAGTGAAGACGTGGATGGTCGGGACAAGCCCGACCATGACGGCAAGGGCAATCGGCGCCTCCCATCAACCAGTTTGAAACCGCTCGCAACTGCGGTCCGTTTCCTGCATGCTGCCCCGGCAGGGTGAAGCTGGGGGGCTGCCATGTTCGATCCGACCACATTCGTAGGTTTTCACACCTGGCTGAGCCTGATCGCCATCGTGGCCGGGTTTCCGGTCACGGTCGGACTGCTCCATGGACATACGCGGCCGGGCTGGACCGGCATCTTCCTCTCCACGGCCTTCGCCACCAGTGCGACCGGCTTCGGCTTCCCGTTCAACGGCGTGCTGCCGTCGCATGTCGTCGGCGCGATCCATATCGTGCTGGTCGCGATCGCGGCCTACGCACTTTATGGGCGCAGGCTGGAGGATGGCTGGCGCCGGATCTATGCGATCATGGCCGTGCTGTCCTTCTACCTGCTGATCTTCGTGCTCGTCGCGCAGCTCTTCTCGAAGGTTCCGGCCCTGCGTGCGCTGGCCCCGACGCAGTCCGAGCCGCCCTTCGGCATCGCCCAGGGCATCGTGCTTGTGGTCTTCGCCCTGCTGACCTGGAAGGCGGCGGCGCGCTTCGTCCAGGTTCCGCACCGGGTAGCCTGACCGGAAAGGCCGCGACATCGCGCGCCGTTCACCGGCGCGTGCCGGGGCTTTCCCTTCGCGCTGGAACGCCCTAAATCAGCGCAACGTTCGCCGCCGGCCTTCGACGGCGACCATGTCATTCCCGTGCGCCCGGCGCCGACAGCCTAACGGAAACCGCTATGTCCCTCGTCGATTCCGTCCGCAAGGTGATCGTGCCCATCCACAAGGAGGGCTATGTCTTTATCGCGATCGGCCTGGTCGCGACGATCATCCTCGCCAATCTCTGGTCGCCCTTCGGCTGGATCGGCGCGATCATCACGATCTGGATCTGCTATTTCTTCCGCGATCCGGTCCGCGTCACGCCGCAACGCGAGGGGCTGGTGATCTCGCCGGCCGACGGGCGCATCAGCCAGATCGCGCAGTCGCTGCCGCCGCCGGAGCTCGAGCTGCCGGCCGAGCCGATGACCCGCATCTCGATCTTCATGAACGTCTTCGACTGCCATGTGAACCGTGCGCCGGTGCCCGGCCGCATCGCCAAGATCGCCTATACGCCCGGCCTCTTCCTCAATGCCGAACTCGACAAGGCGAGCGACGACAACGAGCGCAACGCGCTGGCGATCGAGACCAAGTCCGGCATCGTCGGCGTCGTCCAGATCGCCGGCCTGATCGCACGGCGCATCGTGCCCTTCGTCAAGGAAGGCGACGTGCTCGGCACCGGCGAGCGCTTCGGCCTGATCCGCTTCGGCTCGCGCGTCGACGTCTATCTGCCGTCCCATGTCGTGCCGCTGGTCGGCGAGGGCCAGACCATGATCGCCGGCGAAACCGTGCTGGCCGACCTGAGCGGCAACGAGCCGGTGGCGCGCAGCTTCCGCGACATCTGAGGGCAAGCGCCCAAAGAGGCGGTGTCATCCCGTGCGCGCTGCGGCATGCGAATGCCGCTGCGCAGACACGGGACCGCTCCCCGAAAGGGGCGCCCGATCCCAACGCTCCCGAGAAGAACACCCAATCCTGATGACGATCCCGCATCTGCGCAGCGGCACTTTGCGCCGCAGCGCGCGCGGGATGACACGCGCGGGCGCCTAGCCTGCGCCCTCAAAACCGCGTATTCCGGCTGACATGAGCGACCTGTTTCCTCCCTTCGAGCCCGAGCGCGCCGAATCCAGGCGCGCCCGCTTCAAGCCGATTCCCTTCCGGCTTCTGGCGCCGAACGTCATCACGCTGCTGGCGCTCTGCCTTGGCCTCACCGCGATGCGCCTGATCGTCGAGGGCAAGCTCGAGACGGCGACGATCTGCATTCTGATCGCGGCGGCGCTCGATGGTGTCGACGGCCGTCTGGCCCGCATGCTCAAGGGCACCTCGCGCTTCGGCGCCGAGCTCGATTCGCTCTCCGATTTCGTGAATTTCGGCGTCGCCACCGGCTATGTCCTGTGGATCTTCGTCCTGCACGACCTGAAGTCGTTCGGCTGGATCATCGTGCTGACGCTGGCCTGCGCCATGGCGCTTCGGCTCGCGCGCTTCAACGTGATGATCGACGATCCCGACCGGCCGGAATGGCAGAAGAACTTCTTCGTCGGCATGCCGGCTCCCGCCGGTGCGATCACGGCCATGTTGCCGGTCTATCTGCACATGATCGGCGTGCCCGTGCAGGAATACGGCGCGCTCCCTGTCGGCATCTACATCCTGTTCATCGCTTTCCTGACGATCTCGCGCATCCCCTGCTATGCCGGCAAGACGCTCGGCACCCGCATTCCGCGCACCCAGGTGCTGCCGATCTTCGTTGCCGTGGTGATCGTCGCTGGCCTGCTCTTCGCCTACACCTTCGAGGTTCTCACGGTCGTCGTGGTGGCCTATCTCGCGCTCATTCCTGTAAGCGTCGCGCGCTACCGCAAGCTGGAACGCGCGCACGCGCAGCAAGCGTCGGTTCCCGCGACGGAAGCCGCGCCTGAAAGCCAGATCTGATCGTCAGTAGAAGCTTAGCATCGGATCAATCCGATGCGATAACAATGCGCTAGATCATCATTGTCGCGTCCGATAGGACGCGCGATGCTCTAGCGGCGATAGCCGCTGAGGCGCGCCGCGTTGGCGCGGGTGCGCCGGGCGAAGGGCTCCAGCGTGCTGTCGGCAGCCTTGACCGCCGCCGTGGTGAGATCGAACTGGCCGAACGGGTTGAAGGCGAGGCCCCACCAGAAGGCCGTCGTTGCCTGCGTCGCGGCAAAGCTGCTCTCGAGCACGGCCGATACCTTTTCCGTCACGGCCTTGGTCGCCTCGCGCTGGCCGTGGCTGTCGCCGAAGGCGCCCTTCATCAGAAGCGGCATCCGCATGGCGATGGTCAGGCCGGCTTCGGCATGCATGGACATCACGCGGGCCGCGAGAACCTGCGCCTCCGCCCCGGTCGCAAGGGCGGAGCCCGTCGATTTGCGCGGTAGGGCCATGAGGGAAACTCCAATAGATCGGCGTCACCAGAGAGCGGAGCGCCGAGGGGAGGGAAGTCTGCCGGCAACGGCCCGGCTTGGCAATGCCTAGTATACCAGCCTCCCGCCCGGATTTCGGGCAGCCGGGCTGGATGCCCAAATGGGTGGCACCTCGTCGGCGCTGCCTCTCCGGATGGATTTATCGGGCTGCGGAAATGCTCTAAAGGCTGATCCGGTGCCGATCTTCCCCGGCACCTTAATTCTGTCGAGCAGCCTGTTGAGCCTTTTCTCCACTCCCAAACATCCCGGCTGGCGGCCGATGCTCGTTCTCGCATCGGCCTCGCCGCGCCGCCTCGCCCTGCTGGAGCAGGCTGGCTTGAAGCCGGACGCGTTGCTGCCCGCCGATCTCGACGAGAGCCCGCTGAAGGGCGAGCGCCCGCGCGATCTCGCCCGCCGCCTGGCGCGCGAGAAGGCTCAGGCTGCGTGCGAGGGCGCCAAGGCCCGTGCCGATCTCGAAGGTTGCTATATCCTCGCAGCCGACACGGTCGTCGCCGTCGGCCGGCGCATCCTGCCCAAGGCCGAGATCGTTGATGAGGCGGCCGCCTGCCTGCGCCTGCTCTCGGGCCGCGCGCATCGCGTCTATACCGGTGTCGCGCTGGTGACGCCGTCCGGCACGATCCGGGACCGCATCGTCGAGACGCGCCTGCGCTTCAAGCGCCTCTCCACCGAGGATATCGAGACCTATCTCGCCTCGGGCGAATGGCGCGGCAAGGCCGGCGGTTATGCCGTGCAAGGCATTGCCGGCTCCTTCGTCGTCAAGCTCGTCGGCTCCTATACCGGCGTCGTCGGCCTGCCGCTCTACGAGACGGTCAATCTTCTCGGCGGAGAGGGTTTCCCCATTCGCTTCGGCTGGATGAACGCAGCCTGATACGGCGCCGATGCGGGTTGCCGGATCACGTCTCGCGGCCGATCCTGCCGCCGGGAAACGCGCCGCGCTGGAACGCGCCGATGAAGGGGAAGCGAAGATGACGGGACGTCTGAGCGGCAAGGTCGCGATCGTGGCCGGGGCGGGGTCGATCGGGCCGGGCTGGGGCAACGGCAAGGCGACGGCGACGACCTTCGCCCGCGAGGGCGCCAGGGTCGTCTGCGCCGACATCAACCGCGACGCGGCCGAGGAGACCGCCGGCATCATTCGCAACGAGGGCGGCGAGGCCTTCGCCATGCAGGCGGATGTTACCAAGGCGGAGCAGGTCGCCGGGCTCGTCGCCCAGGCGCTCGGCTGCTATGGTCGCATCGACATCCTCGACAACAATGTCGGCATCGCCGAGGTCGGCAGCGTCGTCGATCTCTCGGAGGAGGTCTGGGAGCGCGTCTTCCGGGTCAACCTCACCGGCGCCTTCCTGGCGATGAAGCATGTCATCCCGGTGATGCAGCGCCAGTTCGCGGAAACGGGCGAGGGCGGTTCGATCATCAACATCTCGTCGATCGCCTCGATCCGCCATACCGGCGTGCCCTATGCCAGCTATTCCGCGACCAAGGCGGCGCTCAACCAGCTCACCCGGACGACGGCGGTGCAGTTCGCTCCGCAGAAGATTCGCGTCAACGCGATCCTGCCCGGCCTGATGAAGACGCCGATGGTCGAGCATTCCGCCGGCCTCGCCGCCGTCTACGGCAAGGGCGATGTCGATGCGATGTGGGCCGCGCGCGCCGCGCAGGTCCCGATGGGGCATATGGGCGAGGCCTGGGACGTGGCCAATGCCGCGCTCTTCCTCGCCAGCGACGAGGCGCGCTACATCACCGGCATCGAACTCGTCGTCGATGGAGGCATCACGCTCAAATATGACTGACACCGACAAAGCACCGCCGGCCGCGAAGCCCTGTGCGATCTGCGGCAAGCCGGCGGTTGCGCGCTTCAAGCCATTCTGCTCGCCACGCTGCGCCGATATCGACCTCGGCCGCTGGCTGAAGGGAAGCTATGTGATTCCCGGCGAGCCCGTCGAGGATGCGGAGGAGGGCGCGCCGCAGCAGCGCGAGCGCGAGGACTGAAGGGCGGAAACGCCGTCCGTGGTACGGATTGAGTTCCGAGACCCCATCGGTGCAAGCTGTGGTGGACAATCGAGTGGCCGTCGCGGGAGTTCTCCGCATGCTGACCTCACAAGCCGCGATCTCTCACCGGCGGCCGGGCCGATGACCGCCACGCCGGAGCATCACGTCGTCATCGTCGGCGCCGGCTTCGGCGGGCTCGAAGCCGCGCGCAATCTCGCCAGCGCTCCGGTCCGGATCACCATGATCGACCAGCGCAACCATCATCTCTTCCAGCCATTGCTCTATCAGGTCGCGACCGCCTCGCTGCCGACTTCCGAGATTGCCTGGCCGATCCGCTTCCTGCTGCGCGGCCACAAGAACGTCACGACCCTGCTCGGCACGGTCACCGGCGTCGACAAGGCGAACAAGCAGGTGCTGCTGGAGGGCGAGCGGCCGATTGGTTTCGACACGCTGATCCTCGCGACCGGCGCCCGCCATGCCTATTTCGGCCATGACGAGTGGGAGCCCTATGCGCCCGGCGTCAAGACGCTGGAGGATGCGACGCGGATCCGGCGGCGCATCCTCTCGGCCTTCGAGCAGGCGGAATGGGAGACCGACCCGGAGCGACGCGCGCAATGGCTGACCTTCGTGATCATCGGGGCGGGGCCGACCGGCGTCGAGCTTGCCGGCACCATCGCCGAGCTGGCGCATGACACGCTGCGCGGTGATTTCCGCAATTTCGATACACGCAGCGCCCGTGTCGTGCTGGTCGAGGCCGGCCCGCGTATCCTCGCCGGCTTCACCGAGGACCTCTCGGCCTATGCCGAGCGGGCGCTGAACCGCCTCGGGGTCGAGGTCAGACTGGGCCAGCCGGTCTCCGAATGCCGCGCTGACGGCATCATGCTCGGCGGTGATGTCCTGCCGGCGCGGACCATTCTGTGGGCGGCCGGCGTCGCCGCTTCGCCAGCGGCAGAATGGCTGGAGGCGCCGGCCGACCGGGCTGGCCGCGTCCGCGTCGAGCCCGACCTCACGGTACCCGGCGAACCCGACATCTTCGTGATCGGTGATACCGCCTTCGTTGCCGGCGCCGACGGCAAGCCGGTGCCCGGCATCGCTCCCGCGGCCAAGCAGCAGGGGCACTATGTCGCTGGCCTCATCAAGGCACGGCTCAAAGGCAAACCGGCCCCGCCATCCTTCGCCTACCGGAATGCCGGCAATCTCGCGACGATCGGCAAGCGCGCGGCCATCGTCGATTTCGGCTGGATCAAGCTGCGCGGGCGCCTGGCCTGGTGGATCTGGGGCATCGCCCACATCTTCTTCCTGATCGGCTTGCGCAACCGGCTCGCCGTCGCACTCAACTGGCTGTGGATCTATGTCAGCGGCCATCGCAGCGCGCGGCTGATCACGCAGCGCGATCCCGGAAGCGGCGGCGAGACGCGATAACGCCGCCAGCCCGGTGGCGATGGCGGCCCCCATAGTCTCTTCTCTCCGTCCGGTTGGAAAGGACCGGCTAACCAATTGGCAGGTTTGACGCTGCTGCCGATCCCCCTTCGGTGATAGTTTGAAGCTTGCTTGGCCTCTTGAAGCAATCTCCTTCGACGGAGGGGCAATGGCTGACTGGATGAAGGATCTGCTGGCGCGCGACATCGAAGCGCTGCGCGCCGACGTGCTCAAGGCTGGCCTTCTCAACGCGAAGGCTTTGCAGGAAAGCGCGGAAACCCACGTTGCGCATCTCCATGATGTGCTGCGCGAAACCCGCGAGCTGCAAGAAGCCTCGTTCCAGGTGGTGAACGACACCATCGGGTTCGCCAAGCTTCTCTATGGCCATGCTGCCATCGCCGAATCGGAGCAGGCCCGGCGCGCAGCGCTGGCCGCCATCGATCGCCTCGCGGCGGTGCTCGGGCGCTGCGAATGCCGGGAGGCAGCGGGCTCTCCCTGAACTGAGCTGGTTGTCGGCATGCAATGGCGATTTCGGGCCACCCAATCCACAGGCCTGGAGCCAGTTGACGCCGTATTGAAGAAAGCCGGCTGAAGTGACTGGACAGGCCGAGCGCCTGCCTCTATATCGCCCCCACCAACACGGACGGCCTCGCGCCGCTCCCGGTTTGCCCAGGTAGCTCAGTTGGTAGAGCATGCGACTGAAAATCGCAGTGTCGGCGGTTCGACTCCGTCCCTGGGCACCATTTTCCCGCCAAGTGGTTGGAAGCTCAAAAAATCTCGGGCCAATCCGCGGTTTGAACGCGTTTTGTGGCGTGGCGGCTGAACTGAGCACGCGCCGGAACGGCACGCTCGCTCCAGAATCGTCAGGTATGCGCCAAAGGATGCGTTGACGCTGCCGGCCGATGCGGAAACGATGGCGCATGCTTGCTGCTGCGGCTCCCGGGTGCCGGGGCCCTCATCGGTCTGGTCGACGACGGGCGCGCGTTTGCGCGGAGGCCCGCGCTTTGCCGCAGAGCTGCCAGGCCCTGATCCCCTGGAGTTCCCGACGATGAATCAGACGAGCCCGCTCGCCGCGACGGCGCCTGCGCAGCCGCTGCGCCTCACCAGCCTGGCCCATGGCGGCGGCTGCGGCTGCAAGCTGGCACCGGCCGTGCTTCAGCAATTGCTGGCGGGGCACCCGGCCGCCGGCCCCTACAGCCAGCTCCTCGTCGGCACCGAGACGGGCGACGATGCCGCAGTCTGGCAGGTCGACGAGAACACCTGCGTCGTCGCCACCACCGATTTTTTCATGCCCGTCGTCGACGATCCCCGCGATTTCGGCCGCATCGCCGCGACCAACGCGATTTCCGACGTCTATGCCATGGGCGGGCGGCCGATCATGGCGCTCGCGATCCTCGGCATGCCGCTCGACAAATTGCCGATCGAGGTGACGCGCGAGATCCTGAAGGGCGGCGCCTCGATCTGCGCCGAGGCCGGTATTCCGGTCGCCGGCGGCCATTCGATCGATGCGCCGGAGCCGATCTACGGACTCGCGGTGATCGGCCTGCTCAAGCCTGCGAACCTGCGCCGCAACAGCGGCGCGAAGCCCGGCGATGCGCTGATCCTGACCAAGGCGCTGGGCGTCGGCATCTACTCGGCCGCCTTCAAGAAGGGCGAGCTCTCGGCCGCCGCCTATGACGAGATGGTCGCCTCGACGACGCTGCTCAACCGCGTCGGCGCCGACCTGGCCGAGGATGGCGCCGTCCATGCGGTCACCGATGTCACCGGTTTCGGCATCCTCGGCCATGGGCTCGAGATGGCGCGCGGCTCCGGCGTTACGCTGAAGCTCCGGCTTTCCGACCTGCCGTTCCTGACGCAGGCCGAGCGTCTGGCGCGGGAGGGCAGGGTGACCGGCGCTTCCCACAGGAACTGGACGAGCTATGGCGAGGGTGCGGTTCTCCCGGAGGGGCTGCCCGATTGGCAGCGCCATCTGCTCACCGATCCGCAGACCTCGGGTGGCCTGCTGGTTTCCTGCGCAGCCGAGCGGGCCAATGCCCTGCTCGCGCAGATCAAGGCAGCCGGCTATCCGGCGGCGCGGATCATCGGCGCGGTCGAGGCCGGGCCGGCGCAGGTCGTGGTGAGCTGAGAAGCGTCACCGCGCCTCCTGCACCTCGAGGTTCCGGCCCCAGACGTCGAAGAAGGCGCCCTTGTTGAGGGTGAGTCGGTCCTCGCGCAGCGCCGCTTCCAGCTCGCGCAGGCGGTTGCGGGCGGTCGCGTCGGGTACGAGCCCGCCATCGTCGTCGCGGGTCGGGAAGAAGGCGGCGCCGTCCCAGTTGACGCCGGCGCCGCGCAGCATCAGCACGATGTCGCCCCAGTCGATCTCGTTCCCGACGACATGGACGAAGGTCGAGCGCAACGGCTCGATCTTCGGCTCGGCGATCTTCACCAGCACGATCAGCGCCGTGAACGGGCCCTTGCGGAAGAGCTTGCCGAGCCAGCGGTCGAAATCGGTGCCCAGCCCCCTAGAAGTCGACACGCGGCGTCTCGGGCATGTAGCGGTCGAACAGGGCGTAGAAATCGCTGCCGGTCTCGGCGCCGTACCAGTCCTCGAAGGTGGCGAGGGCCCCCTGCACGGCGTCCGGGCCGTCGCGGTCGTCGGTCATGGCGGCCTGCCAGGCTTCGAAGACGGGCGTCAACCGCGTCAGGACCAGTTCCTGTCGCGGCCCGATCTCATCCCAGCCCAGCGATTGCGCGACGCCGAGCCGGGCACGGGCAATCGCCTCGCTCGGCTCCTCGGCTGCCGCGATGGTCGTGCTTGCCTGCCGCAGCAGGTTGAGGCGCCGGAAGGCCCGGCTGCGCGCCTGCGCGAGGGCCTCGATCCGCCCTGCGGCCTCACGGCGATAGGCATCCTCGGCCGCGCGCGCATCGTCCGCCGCCTGCTCGAAGCGGGCGATCAGGTCCATGGCGGCGGTTTCTGCGTCCGTCATGCGCCCTCAGTGAACTGGCGGAAGAGAATGGGAGTCGAACCCACCAGAGACCGTCTGACGGCCCCTCCCGGATTTGAAGTCCGGACGCCCCACCGGGGACGTTTCTCCTCCATCGCTCAAGCCGGGCGGCGGGCCGAACAGGTCGAGCCGCCGCCGGTTGATGCGTCTCAGGTCGCCGCGGCGGATGGTGACGCCGTGACGATCGAAGAACTCGAGAATCTGGATAGCGACCTTTCGGCCGTTGTCGAGCCTGTCGCGGAACTGCGCCGCATTGAAGCCGGCCGGATGCAGCCCCGCAAGCTCGGCCGAGATGCCGACCATCTCGGCCAGCGTGTCGCGCAGGAAGAAATGATCGAGCGCGACCTCATGGACATCGCCGCGCCGGCCGGTGAGCCGCAGCAGGCGTCGGATCTCCTCCTCGGGCCGGCCGAGGAGATGCCCGATGTCGCGCACGCGGGGCGGGCGGAAGCGCTCGCTCTCGGCAATCAGCGGCGAGACCTTGGCCCAGAGCGCCTCGTCTTCCGGCAGGAGCCGGGCTTCGTGGCCGGGGCGCCTGAGCCAGGAACCGGCCGGCACCAGCACGCCGTCATCCTCGAAACGGACGAGCGCCTGCCGGAACAGCGGCGCCGGCCAGCGCGGCGCAATGGCGAAGCGCAGTCGCGCCAGCCCGATCCCCGGCAGGTCCGGGTGCTCGGCATGGAAGGCGTCGAGTCTCTCGGTCGCGGCCTGCGCCAATGCCTGCCAATGCGCGGGCAGCAGCGCGAGCGGGCCGATCCTGACGAGGTCCAGCCGGTTCGTAAGGTTTTCCGCCACACCGGGACCGAGCCCGCGGTCGCGCACGAAGCCGTCGAGATCGGCATGATAAGGCGGTACCGCGAGCAGGGTCTGCAGTGCATCGGCAGGGTCGGAATTGCTGAGTGCGGCGAGCTGGGCCAGGCGCTCCGGGCTGCGACGCCGGCGCTCCGGCGCACGCAAGTCGAGGAAGCGGCCGCCGCCGATCGTGCGCGAGGCGCTGGCATCGCGCAGCACGAAACGGTCCAGCGCCGCAGCGGCGAGCGGCTCGTCGAGCACGAGCTGGATCAATCCATCGTTTCCGGGAGCAATTTCGTCGCCGAGTAGCACGATGCGGGCGCCGATCTCGGACGCAGCATGATGCAGCCTCACGGGCTGCCACATCGTCAGCGCCTTCTCGCCGGGCAGCAGGGATACTTCCGCGTCGATCCGCGTCGTCGGGGCATGGAGCGTTGGCGCCAGCACCATGTCGCCGTGCTGCACGGCATCCTTCGTGACGCCGGGGCCAGCGAGATTCAGTGCGCAGCGCTCGCCGGCTAGGCCCCGTTCGGCCGGACGGTTCTGGGCATGGATCGAGCGCACCCGCGCCGGCAGTCCGCCGGGCGAGACGATGACGCTGCCGCCCACCGCGACGCTGCCGGACAGGACGGTCCCCGTCACCACCGTCCCGGCGCCCTGCAAGGTGAAGCAGCGATCGACCGCAAGTCGGAAGGCGCCGTCGCCTTGCCGTGTCTGTGCGTCCCGGGCGCGCGACACGAGTAGGCCGGCAAGCTCCGGCAGGCCTTCTCCGGTCAGCGTCGAGACGGGCAGCATCGGCGCCCCGGCGAAGGGGCCCGGCGCCAGCAGCGCCGCGATCTCGCTCTCGACCGCCTCGATCCGCGCCGGCTCGACCAGATCGGCCTTGGTGATTGCGACGACGGCCTCGCTGATGCCGAGCAGGCGAGCGATGGCGACATGCTCGTGCGTCTGGGGCATTACGCCGTCATCAGCCGCGACGACGAGCAGCAGGAGGTCGATGCCGGCAGCGCCGGCCAGCATCGTGTGGACGAATTTCTCATGGCCGGGCACGTCGATGAAGCCGACGACCGAGCCGTCGGCTTGAGGCCAATAGGCGAAACCGAGCGCGATCGAGATGCCGCGCGCCTTCTCCTCCTTCAATCGGTCGGTATCGACGCCGGTCAGGCACCGGACCAGCGAGGTCTTGCCATGGTCGATATGGCCGGCGGTGCCGATGATCATGGCGCAATCTCTGCGGGAGAGACGGCTGCGCGAGCGGCCTTGATGAAGGGCGCCGCGAGCGAGCTGCCCTTGCCCTCGGCCGAGAGCAGCAGCGCGAGCGCGCGTTCGGCATTGGCCGGCACGCCCTGGCCAAGCAGGGTCGCAGCGCCGAGCATGGCCTCGGAATCCGGATCGCCTGCCGCCATGCCGCGCTGCCACCATCGCGCGGCGGCATTGGCGTCGCGCTCCACGCCGAGCGCATCGTGATGCATCATGCCGAGCCGGGTCATGCTGGTGGCGATGCCGGCCTCCGCCGCGGTTTGCGCCCAGCGCAGCGCTTCGGCCCGGTCCGATACTTCCCCGCCTTCCAGCAGCATCCAGGAAAGCATGTCTTGCGCCGGGGCATCGTCCTGTTCGGCGGCAAGCCGATAGAGCCGCATCGCCTCGGCATCACTCTGTGCGACGCCTTCGCCCTTGAAATGCAGCGCCGCCAGATTGCGCTGCCCGACCGGGTCGCCGCTTTCGGCAGACAAGCTCAGCCAGCGCAGAGCCAGGGCCGGATCGCGTTCGACGCCGAGTCCCTCGGCGAAGCAGGCGCCGATATTGTTCTGCGCCCGCCCGATGCCGGCATGGGCGAGCGGCCCCCAGAGCGCGAGCGCAGCCGCATGGTCGCCGCGTTCGACGGCCGCTGTAGCTTGCGCCATCGTGGCGGCGACATCGCCATCGGCGGCCACGTCACGGCCGAAAAGGCGCTCAAGCCAGCGCATCGGGCCGCTCGGGTTTCAAGGCGTCGAGCTGCGCCGCGAACAGCGCCTCGTCCTCCAGGCAGCGCAGGTCGAGGATGAGCGCGCCCTGCGCGATCCGTCCGATTACCGGCACCGGCACGGCGCGGAAGGCCGCCGCCAGTTTTTCGACGGCGGAACCCGCAGCCTTGCCGGCCGGCCGCAGTGCAAGCCCCGCACTCGGCAGCGTCTCCAATGGCAGCGCGCCGGAGCCGATCTGGCTAGCGCAGTCGCTGATCTCGACGATCCAGCCCGGGCCGACTGCCGCTGTGACCTTGTGCTGAAGGCGCTCGGCCAGCGCGCGCAATTCGGCGGCAGTCCGCGTGAACAGTCTGAGCGTCGGCAGGCGCAGCGCCAATCGGTCGGGGTCGCGATAGAGCCTGAGCGTCGCTTCCAGCGCCGCGAGCCGGAGCTTGTCGAGCCGCAGCGCCCGCTTCAGCGGGTTCTTCGCCAGTTTCGCGATCAGGTCCTTGCGCCCGGCGACGATGCCGGCCTGCGGCCCGCCGAGTAGTTTGTCGCCGGAGAAGGTGACGAGATCGGCACCGCCTTTCAGCGCATCCTGCACCGTCTTCTCGCGGCGCAGGCCCCAGCGCGCGAGGTCGATCAGCGTGCCCGAGCCGAGGTCGTCGACGAAGGGCACATCGTGCTGGCGCGCGAGCTTCGCGAGTTCCGCCGGCTCGACCTCGGCGGTGAAGCCCTGCACCACGTAATTCGAGGTGTGGACCTTCATCAGTAGGCCGGTCTCGGGACCGATGGCCTCGGCATAGTCCTTGAGATGCGTGCGATTGGTGGTGCCGACCTCGCGCAAGGTCGCGCCGGCACGCGCCATGATGTCCGGCATGCGGAAGGCGCCACCGATCTCGATCAGTTCGCCGCGCGAGACGATGGCTTCGCGATCCCGGGCGAGGGTGTTCAGCACGAGCAGAACGGCCGAGGCGTTGTTGTTGACGAGGATCGCGTCCTCCGCGCCGGTCAATTCTCTGACGAGGCCGCGGACATGCGCATCGCGCTCGCCGCGCTGGCCGGCCTCGATCTCGTATTCGAGATTGGTCGGCGCGCGCATCGCCGCGACCACGGCCTCGATCGCCTCCTCGGCCAGGAGCGCGCGGCCGAGATTGGTGTGCAGTACCGTACCGGTCAGGTTGATGACCGGGCGCTGCGAGGGGCGGTTCTGCTCGTCCAGCCAGCCCAGCGCCATGCGGCCGACCTGCTCAGCCGAGGCCGCCGCCGGCGCACCGCCCGCCCGCAACCGCTCGATCACATGCCGGACCGCATCCGTCGCGGCAGCCCGCCCGTGCTGCGCGATCGCGAGCCCGCCTGCGGGGCTGCGCAGCACCGTGTCGACCGATGGCGGGCGGAAGCTTTCCGGCTTGTTCATCAGGCTCCCTCCGGGAGACGCTTGATCAGTATCCGAGCAGGAATGGGTTCACCCCGGCCCGGCTCCAGCCGGCCTCGGTCACCAGCAGGTCGAGCCCGAGGCTCGCGACATCGTCCGCCACGGCTTCCAGCTCCGGGGCCTTGCGGCGGTTCAGGATCTTCACATAGGTCCGGCATTCGTCGCAGGTCTCGGCCTTGATCGTGTCGGCGATGCCCTCGATCTCCTGATAGGCGATGCCCTTGGTCGAGCCGCAGGAGACGCATTTCACCCGGACATGGTTCCACTGCGCCGCGCAGAGCGAGCACTGGACATAGCGCACGCCTTCGACATTGAGGTCGGCGACGACCACGCTCGCCACCGGCGGCCCGCCGCAGCAGGGACAGACGCCATCGGCGACCGGCTGGGGCCAGGCAGGATCGAGCCGGGCGCTGCGCAGCGCCGCGACGACCTGCAGGGCGGCGGCGGCAAAGATGTGCTCGGCAACGGCCTCGACCGGCACCGCATCGGCCAGGACGGCGGCAAACATCGCCTGTCGTGCCTCCGGTTCCGCCGCGACGGCGCGGGAAAGGGCGGCGCGGGCGAGGTCCGGCATAGCGACATCGGCCAGCAATGCCGCCAGTCGGTCGAAGGCCTCCGAAACCGCCGGATCGGTGGCTAGTTCCTCGCGCGGAAGCAGCGGCATGCCGTTGGCCGCGCGCAATCGCAGATCACCGGGAGCGGGCAGGCCGGGCGCGTCGATCGTCGCCGCCAGCGTCGCCTGCGCCTCGCTCAAGCCGCCGAGAAAGCTGAGATAGGCTTCGAGCTGATGCCCCGGCGCCAGCGCGGCGAACCGTTCCGCCCGCAGGGCAAACAGCTTCGCAGGCTCCGGCAGGCGCAGGAAAGGCGGCTTGTCGCGTTCAGGCGTGCCGACATCTTCGAAGGTGACGAGATCCTGGTCGTCGCTCATTCCGTATCCTCTCGAACCGCACGGGTCACGGGAGGCGGAGCGGCGGGTGCCGCTCCGCAGTCGAACTCATTCGGCCGGGCCGACGCTGCGGCGGCGCGGCGGCGCCTGGCGCTCGTCGATCACGCCTTCGCGCGCTTCCTGCCGCAGCCAGAGCCGGTGGTGGCGGAAGGCCCAGCCGCCCGTCACCTTGCCCTCGGTCATGGCGCTGATCGTGCCACGGACATAGAAGCCGGCATAGATATGGACGATGACGACGAGCAGCATGGCGATCGCCGCCAGCGCATGCACGATGTGGCCGACGCGCTGCTGCTCGATGGTGAAGCTCGCGCCGAAATACTCGTACCAGATCACGATGCCCGTCCCGAACAGGACGATGATCAGGAGCGTCATCAGCCAGAAGACGATCTTCTGCGCGCCGTTATACTTGCCGACCTCGGGCAGGTTCTCCTCGCGGCCCGACATCGCTTCGCCGATATGGCTCATCCATCGAGTGTCGGCCTTCGTCCAGAAATTGTATTTGACCATCTGGATGAAGAGGATCGCGAAGCTGGCGAGCAGGACGACGCCGATCCAGGGATGCAGCGCGCGTGTGTTGGAGCCACCGCCGAACAGGCTCGACAGGAAGAACAGCGCCGGATGGAACAGCGCGGCCCCGCTGAGGGTGAGCAGGATCAGCGAGATCGCGGTGACCCAATGATTGACGCGCACGCGGCCGGGATAGCGGTCGACGGTCGTGCGCTCCTCTTCACGTCTTACGGCCACGGGCTGCCTCCTCGTCGATCAGATGCTCGGCCTCGCGGTCTTCGGCGCGGCTGACATCGTTGCGTCGGGCGATCGTCGCATGGACGAAGGCGAAGGCGGCGGCGAAACCGACGGCCGCCATGCCGGCATATTTGGTCAGCCCCTTCCAGAGCTCGACGACCTGGCTGATGCGCGGGTTGTTCGGCAGGTTGGCGTAGAGCTGCGGCTTGTCGGCGTGATGCAGCACATACATCACATGCGTGCCGCCGACGCCCGGCGGGTCGTAGATGCCGGCATTCTTGAAGCCGCGCGACTTCAGGTCGGTGATACGGCCCTGGGCATGGTCGAGCATCGCCTTCTTGGTGCCGAACACGATCGCGCCGGTCGGGCAGGCCTTGGCGCAGGCTGGCGCCTGGCCGACCGAGACCCGGTCCGAGCAGAGCGTGCACTTATAGGCCTTGTGATCGGCCTGGCTGATGCGCGGGATGTTGAAGGGGCAACCCTTCACGCAATAGCCGCAGCCGATGCAGTTCTCCGAGACGAAGTCGACGATACCGTTATTGTACTGCACGATCGCGCCGGGCGAGGGGCAGGCCTTGAGGCAGCCCGGATCGGCGCAATGCATGCAGCCGTCCTTGCGGATCAGCCATTCGAGATTGCCGCTCTCCGGGTTCTCCCATTCGGTGAACCGCATCAGCGTCCAGCTGTTCGGCGTCAGGTCGTGCGGGTTGTCGTAGACACCCCGGTTGATCCCGACCTCCTCGCGCAGGTTGTTCCACTCGAGGCAGGCCGCCTGGCAGGCCTTGCAGCCGATGCATTTCGAGACGTCGATGAGCTTCGCCACCTCGAAGTCGTGGCGGACATCCGGCGGCCTGAAATTGGTCGCCGAGATGCGGGCGAAATCCTGGCTCTGCAGTCCCATGATC
Organism: Allobosea sp. FG18; assembly: GCF_057809495.1. Lineage (NCBI taxonomy): Bacteria > Pseudomonadati > Pseudomonadota > Alphaproteobacteria > Hyphomicrobiales > Alloboseaceae > Allobosea > Allobosea sp. FG18. Next base: position 125,617 of record NZ_JBMDKB010000011.1, on the reverse strand, counting down.
GCCCTCCTAGCTCGTCGCCGGACCGTTGGACGGCTCGACATTCACCAGGAACGCCTTGAACTCGGGCGTCTCGATGTTGGCGTCGCCGACGAACGGGGTGAGGCTGTTGGGGCCGAAGCCCTTCTTGGCCGCACCGGTGAAGCCCCAGTGGAGCGGGATGCCGACGACATGGACGGTCTTGCCGTCGCAGATCAGCGGCTTGATGCGCTTGGTCACCACCGCCTTGGCATAGACCGTGCCGCGGGCCGAGGAGACCTTCACCCAGCCGCCCTTCTGGATGTTCTTCTCCGCGGCCAGCTGCTCGCTGATCTCGACGAAGAACTCCGGCTGGAGCACCGCATTCACCCAGACATGCTTCGTCCAGTAGTGGAAGTGCTCGGTCAGGCGGTAGGAGGTCGCCGCATAGGGGAACTTGTCGGAGGTCCCGAGCGCGGCGAGGTCGTCCTTGAAGATGCGTGCGGCGGGGTTGCCGCGGATCTTGGGCGCCATGACATTGGCGACCGGGCTTTCGAACGGCTCGTAATGGGCCGGGAAGGGGCCGTCCTTCATCATGCCGCGCGAGAACAGGCGTGCCGTCCCCTCGGGGTTCATGATGAACGGACCGACATCCCGCGGCTTGGCCGTGACCGCGATGTCCGGCACGTCGTAGCCAGTCCAGGCCGTACCGTTCCACTCGATCAGCTTGCGCTTGGGATCCCAGGGCTTGCCGTCGATATCGGCCGAGGCGCGATTGTAGAGGATGCGCCGGTTGGCCGGCCAGGAGAAGGCCCAGTTGGGATAGGCGCCGGTATTGGCCGGGTCGTTGGTGTCGCGGCGGGCCATCATGTTGCCCCGCTCGGTCCACGAGCCGGAATAGATCCAGCAGCCGCAGGCCGTCGAACCGTCGTCGCGCAACTGGCCGAACGTGTCGACCTGCTTGCCCTTCTCCAGCAGGACCTTGGTCGGGTCGACCGGGTCCGTCACCGTCGAGACGACATAGCCGTTCATCTCCTTGGCCATCTCGTCCGGCTGCGGATCGTCGGGCTGGCGATAGGGCCAGTGCAGATTGACGATCGGATCCGGGAAGGCGCCGCCCTCCTTCTCGTAGAGGGCGCGCAGGCGCTGGTGGATCTGCGCCATGATCCAGGTGTCAGGCTTGGCCTCGCCCGGAGGTTCCTGCCCCGGCCAGTGCCATTGCAACCAGCGGCCAGAATTGACCAGCGAGCCTTCGTCCTCGGCGAAGCAGGTCGTCGGCAGCTCGAAGACCTCGGTCTGGATCGACTCGGGCTTGACGTCGTTATGGACGCCTTCGTCCTTCCAGAACCGCGCGGTCTCGGTCTGCAGCGGGTCCATCACCACCAGGAATTTCAGCTTCGACAGCGATGCCGAGACCTTGCCGCGATTGGACAGGGAGAGCAGCGGGTTGAAGCCCTGGCAGAAATAGCCGTTCACCTTGCCCTGGTGCATCATGTCGAAGTACCGGAGCATGTCGTAGCCGGGCACGTCGAGCTTCGGCAGCCACTGGTAGGCGAAGTCGTTTTCCGGCGTTGCGGCCTTGCCCCACATCGACTTCAGGAAGCTCACCATGAACTTCTTGTAGTTCTGCCAGTAGCTCATCTGGTTCGGCCGCAGCGGCTTGAAGCCGCGCGTCGACATGTAGGTCTGGAAATCGACCTCGCTGTCGGTCCCCAGCGTGAGATAGCCCGGGATCAGGTTCGACATCAGGCCGATATCGGTCAGACCCTGGATGTTGGAGTGCCCGCGCAGCGCGTTCATGCCGCCGCCGCGCACGCCGATATTGCCGAGCAGCAATTGCAGCATCGCCATCGAGCGGATGTTCTGCGAGCCCTTGGAGTGCTGCGTCCAGCCGAGCGCGTACATCGAGGTCATGACCTTGTCGCGCGCGGAGGTCTCCGAGATCATCTTGCAGATCGCCAGGAACTTGTCCTTCGGCGTGCCGCAGATGCGCTCGACCATCTCCGGCGTATAGGCCGCGATGTGCTTCTTCAGGAGTTGGTAGACTGAGCGCGGATGCTGGAGCGTCTCGTCGATCTGGACATAGCCGTCCGGCCCGAGCTCGTATTCCCAGCTCGAGCGGTCATAGTCGCGCTTGGCCTCGTCATAGCCGGTGAACAGGCCGTCCTGATAGCCGAAGCCCTCCTTCACGATATAGGGCGCGTTGGTAAAGGCGCGCACGTAGTCGTGCTGGATCTTGTCGTTGTCGATGCAGTACTTCATCGCCCCAAGCAGGAAGGCGATGTCGGTGCCTTGCCGGATCGGCGCATAGAAATCCGCGACCGAGGCCGAGCGCGTGAAGCGCGGATCGACGACGATCAACTTGGCACCACGTTGGGCTTTCGCCTCAGTGACCCATTTGAATCCGCACGGATGCGCTTCGGCGGCATTGCCGCCCATGATGATGACGAGGTCGGTGTTCTTGATGTCCGTCCAGGAGTTGGTCATCGCACCGCGACCGAATGTTGGGGCCAGACTGGCCACCGTCGGTCCGTGTCAAACGCGCGCCTGGTTGTCGAACGCCAATATCCCGGTGCTTCGCACGACCTTGTAGGTCAGGAAGGCCGTCTCGTTGGTGGTGGCCGAAGCGGCCAGGAAGCCCGTGGTCAGCCAGCGGTTGACCGTCGTGCCATCCTGGTTCTTGGCGACGAAGTTCTTGTCGCGATCGTCCTTCATCAGCCGCGCGATGCGGTCGAGCGCCTCGTTCCAGCTGATCTGCCGGAAGGCCTTCTCGCCTGGGCCGCGATATTGCGGGACCTTGGTGCGGGTCTCGGAATGAACGAAGTCGAGGAGGGCGGATCCCTTCGGGCACAGCGTGCCGCGATTGGTCGGGTGGTCCGGATCGCCTTCGATATGGATGACCGCCGGATGGGCGTTCTTGGACTTGTCGCCCAGGCTGTACATGATCACGCCGCAGGCGACGGAGCAGTACGGACAGGTGTTTCGTGTTTCTGTGGTGCGCGCCAGCTTGAAGGGCCGCACGACCTGGGCAAGTGCCTCCTCGGCACCCCCGAACCCAAGCGCGGCGACGGCGGAGCCGGCGACACCCGCACCCGCGGCTTTCAGAAACTGGCGACGCGAGAGCTCATGCAGCATCTCAACCTCCCAGGCGAACGACAAGGCGTTGTTCGATTTGGAATAGTGAAACTCTGCAACGGAGGCGTCAAGGCGCACTTCGGGAGGGCGGATGAGCGGCTTCTTAGACTTTCGATGTACGATCGGCGGGGGCGGCGCAGCGACGCAAGCGGGCCCGGCGCCGGACGCTGTCGCATGGCAGGCGGCTCGGGTAGAGACGGGCTCCGCTGGAGCTTGCGGAGCCTTCCTTTTGCCGGTCGGTCTCGCTCTGGTGATGCCTCAGCGCGACATCATCTGCAGCGGCCACATCACGATCTGCGGGAAGATCACCAGCAGGGCCAGCACGATAAGCTGGGCGACCATGAAGGGCGTCACGCCCTTGATGACGCCCGTCATCGGCACCTTGGCGACGCCGCAGACCACGTTCAGCACGGTCCCGACCGGCGGTGTCACCAGTCCGATGGCGTTGTTCATGATGAACAGCACGCCGAAATAGACCGGGTCGATGCCCGCCTGCTTGACCACCGGCATCAGCACCGGCGTCAGGATCAGCACTGTCGGGGTGAAGTCGAGCGCCGTGCCGACGATGAAGACCATCACCATCAGGATGGCCATCAGCAGGATCTTGTTCTCCATGAAGGGCGCGACCATGTCGGCGACCTGCTGGGGAATGTTGGCCGTGGTGATCAGCCAGGCAGAAACGCCGGCCGCCGCGACCAGGAACATGATGACGGCGGTGGTCTCGGCCGCGCGGTACATCAGGCCGAACAGCTCGCGGATCTTGATCTCGCGATAGATGAAGACGCCGACGAAGAGCGAGTAGGCGGCTGCGATCACCGCGGCCTCGGTCGGGGTGAACCAGCCGACCTTGAGCCCGCCGATGATGACCACGGGCAGCACCAGCGCCCAGCCGGCATTGCGGGTTTCGACCAGCCGTTCGCGCATGCTGCGCTTCGGCTCGACGCGCGGGTTGTCGCGCTTGATGCTCCAGCGCCAGGCCAGCATGATCGCCATACCCATCATCACGCCCGGCACGATGCCGGCGATGAACAGCTTGGTGATCGAGACGCCGCCGGTGACGCCGAAGATGATCATGCCGATCGAGGGCGGGATCACCGGCGCGATGATGCCGCCGCAGGCGATCAGGCCGCAGGAACGGTTGATGTCGTAGCCGGCATTGCGCATCAGCGGCACGAGTACGGAGGCGAGCGCCGCGGTGTCGGCGACGGCCGAGCCCGAGAGCGAGGCCATGATGACGGCGGCGATAACAGCGACATAGCCGAGGCCGCCGCGGATATGGCCGATCCAGGCCATGGCCATGGTGATGATCCGGCGCGTCATGCCGCCGGCATTCATCAGCTCGCCGGCCAGCATGAAGAAGGGCACGGCCAGCAGCGGGAAGGAATTGGCGCCGTCCCACATGTTCTGGATGATGATCTGCGGGTCGGAGATGCCCATGTAGAGCATCATGGCGAGGCCGCAGCCGATCAGCGCGAAGGCGACCGGCATGCCCAGCGCCATCAGGCCGAGCAGCGACGTGATGAAGACGAAGACGATCACGGCTTGGCTCCCTGCGCCTTCATGTCGCGCTCGGCTTCGAGGCCCTCGGCCATTCCCTCCTCGTGCACGTCGATCAGCTCATTGTCGGAGACCTGTCCCAGCGCGAGGCGGATCAGGTTCGACAGGCAGATCAGCGCGATCGCGGCGCCGGTGACATAGCTCACGCCATAGACCCAGATCATGCTGAGCTGCGCGACCGGCGAGGCGTTGCCGGCGATGATGTCGTGCTGGAGATAAGTGCCGTAGAAGATGAACAGCGCGCAGATCAGCATGATGACCTGGCTGATCGCCCAGCAGACCTTGCGGCCGAAGATCGGCAGCGCCTGGACCACCATGTCGACGCCGAGATGGCTGCGCCGGTGCAGGCCGATGATGCCGCCGAGGAAGGTCATCCAGACGAAGGCGAAGCGCGGGATTTCTTCCGACAGGTCGATGCCGGTGTTGAAGAAGATCCGCAGCATCACGTTGCCGAAGACCATGACCAGCATCACGGCCATGCAGATCACGAGGATGACCTCGATCAGGCGGTAGAAACCGTCCGTCGCTGTCTTGAGCAGGCTGGTCATCGGTCACCTCGCCGGCGGCACTTGGAAGGGGATCGCCGGCTCGGCGCCGGTACTTGAGAAAAGGACAGCCGGCCACTCGGGCCGGCTGTCGTCGCGTGCCTTACTTGGCGGCGCGTGCCTTTTCGATCTCGGCGACGAAGCCGTTCACGAACTCCTCGCCGATCTGCCCCTTGAACTTGTCGACCACCGGCTGAACCTTGGCCTGCACCTTGCGCAGGTCGTCGGCCGAGACCTCGTCCACCGAAACGCCAGCGGCCTTGAACTTGGTGATCACGTCGCGGTCGCCCTCGTCGAGCAGCTTGCGCTGCAGCAGGCCGGCCTCGGTCGCGGCCTTCTGGACGCCGGCCTTGTCAGCGGCCGAGAGCGTATCCCAGAACTTCTTGGAAGCGACCAGCGCGACCGGCGTGTAGACGTGGTTGGTGATGGAGATGTGCTTCTGCACTTCCTGCATCTTGTTCGCCCACATGTGCTGGAGCGGGTTCTCCTGCCCGTCGAGCGCCTTGACCTCGAGCGCGGTGAACACTTCCGAGAAGGCCATCGGCACGGCGTTGGCGCCGATCGACTTCCAGGTGTCGAGCGCCACCGGGTTCGCCATCACGCGCAGCTTCAGGCCGTTGACGTCCTCGGCCGTCTTCACGGCGCGGCGGCTGTTCGAGAGGTTGCGGAAGCCCATGCCGGTCCAGGTCAGGCCGACGAGGCCGCTCGGCTCGATCTTCTCGAAGATCTTCTTGACCGAGGCGCCGTCGAGGACCGCGTAGACCTCCTTCTCGTTCTGGAACAGGAAGGGCAGGTCCCAGACCTGGACTTCCTTCACGCGGGTCGAGAGTGGCGCCAGCGTGCCGATGTAGAATTCCTGCGTGCCGGCCTGCGTCGCCTGGAGCTGCTTCTCGTCGCTGCCGAGCATGGCCGAGTGGAACGCCTGAATCTTGACGTTGCCATTGGTATAGGTGCCGGCGAGTTCCGCGAACTTGGCGACGGCGGTCGCCTGCGGGTGCGTGTCGGGCATCGCATGGCCGATCTTCGCCTTGACCTCGGCCATGGCCGCTGTCGAGCCCAGCAGGGCAGCGGCCAGCGCGGCGATGAAAGCGAAGCGTGTCGGATGGGTCTTGGTCACGATACTCGTCTCCGGAACAGTTGCTGGGGGATGTGTCACCGAACGAAGGCAGGCTCAACCGCTCGGCGGCGTTGTCCACCGCCGAGGGCAGGGACTCATGTCCGGTGTCTCTTGATCTCGGCGTGGACGTCGCGGGAAGATCCGGCCTGGCCGTCCCGGCCTCTTGACGGCGCGGCCAAGGCTGCTCCGGCGACAGGCGGAGTCCGGCGGGTCCCTGCGAGCATGTCGGCCTTCCCTCGATCGCGGCGCGTTGTTTTCGCTCTGGAGGCGGGCGCCGTTGCGGCACCCATAACGCGGCAGAAGTCAGGTTGTCAAACAACTGACAACATGACAATGATGTTCTAGCAGGAAGTCACCATGCAGCTCTCATCCATCGGATCACGGCCCAATCTCGCGAGCGATGCCGCCACCGCGCTGGCGACCTCGATCCGTTCGGGCGCCTTGCAGCCGGGCGATCGGCTGCCCTCCGAGACGGAGCTTGCCCGCCAGCTCGGCGTCAGCCGGCCGGTGGTGCGCGAGGCCATCGCCTATCTGAAGGCCGACGGCATCGTCGAAAGCCGCCGGGGGCTCGGGCTCTTCGTCAACCAGCAGGATTCATTGCGCCTGCGCCGGGCCGAGATCGCGGCCTCCGAGCAGTCGATCCTGCAATTCCTGGAATTCCGCCTCGGGCTGGAAGTCGAGGCAGCGCAACTGGCCTCGCTGCGCCATACGTCGGAGGACCTGGCCCGGATGGAAGCGGCCGAGGCCGCGCTGAACGCCGCCGACGATACAGGGGAGGACAGCTCGGCCCATGACCTCGCTCTGCATCTCGCCATCGCAACGGCCGCGCATAACCCGCTCTTCCTGACCGTGCTCCAGTTCGTCTCGAGCCCGCTGCTCAATTCGATCCGCAGCATGCGCGACAAGGATCGCGGCGAGGATTCGAACATCGCGATCCGCCGTGCCGACCATGCCGCCATCCTCGGCCGCATTCGTGCCCGCGACCCGGCCGGCGCCGGCGAGGCGATGCGCAAGCATATCGGCGAATCCTACCGCCGCTACGCGGCGAAGCTTGCCGCGAGCGGCACGATGCCGGCCCATCCAGCCCTCCAGATCCCATCGACATAGGACGCTTAAGCGTGACCTCTCCCTTCGATCTCTCGGGGCGCACCGCGCTCGTGACCGGTTCTTCGCGCGGGCTCGGCCGTGCCATGGCCGAAGGGCTCGCGGCTGCGGGCGCCAGCATCATCCTCAACGGTGCCGATGCCGGACGCCTCTCCGATGCCGTCGCGGCGATGACCGCGGCCGGCCACACCGCGCGCGGCCTCAACTTCGACGTGACGGATGAGCAGGCGGTGGTCGCCGCATTTGCTGCGCTCGATGCCGAGGGCATCGCGGTCGACATCCTCGTCAACAATGCCGGCATCCAGTTCCGCAAGCCGATGCTGGAGCTGGAGACGGCCGACTGGCGCCGCGTGCTCGACACCAACCTGACCAGCGCCTTCGTCGTGGGTCGCGAGGCAGCCCGCCGCATGGCCAAGCGCGGCCATGGCAAGGTCATCAATATCGGCTCCCTGACCAGCGAGCTCGCCCGTGCGACCGTCGCGCCCTACACGGTGGCCAAGGGCGGCATCAAGATGCTGACCAGGGCCATGGCGGCGGAATGGGGCGAGCTCGGCATCCAGGCCAACGCGATCGGCCCCGGCTACATGCTCACCGACATGAACCAGGCGCTGATCGATAACCCCACCTTCGACGCCTGGGTGAAGGGCCGCACGCCCGCCCGCCGCTGGGGCCGCCCGGACGAACTCGCCGGCACTTGCGTCTACCTCGCCTCCTCGGCTTCCGACTATGTCAGCGGCCAGATCATCTATGTCGACGGCGGCATGATCTCGGTGCTGTGAGCCCACGATAACCGACAAGCGGCGAGGGGCCTGCGCGCCTGCTCCCGGATTGATTGAACAGGACGAAACGCCATGAAGATCACCGCCATCGAAACCCTGCGCGCCGAGGAATTCGGCAATGTGCTCTGGGTGCGAGTCCACACCGATTCAGGCCACATCGGGTTGGGCGAGACGTTCTACGGCGCTGCCTCCGTCGAGGCGCATATCCACGACACGTTGGCCGGCCGCCTGCTCGGCAAGAACCCGCTGCATATCGAGGCGCTGCATCGCGAGATGACCAACCTGCCGATGGCGCAGTCCTCGACCGGTGCGGAATCCCGCGCGACCTCGGCGATCGACATCGCGCTCTGGGACCATTTCGGCAAGGTCTGCGGCCAGCCGGTGCACCAGATGCTCGGCGGCCTCTGCCGCGACAAGCAGCGCATCTACAACACCTGCGCCGGCACTCGCTATGTCCGCTCCAGCAACATCAAGCCGGTCTCGAACTGGAGCCTGGGCGACGAGGGCAGCCCCTATGAGGACCTCGACGGCTTCATGAACCGCGCCGACGCGCTGGCCGAGAACCTGCTGGAGCAGGGCATCACCGCCATGAAAATCTGGCCCTTCGATCCGCCCGCGATCGAGAACCAGGGCCTCTACATCACGGCCGAGCAGATGAAGAAGGCGGTCGAGCCCTTCGAGAAGATCCGCAAGGCCGTCGGCGACAAGATGGAGATCATGGTCGAGTTCCACTCGCTCTGGAACCTGCCGACAGCCAAACAGATCGCCCGCGTGCTCGAGCCCTACAAGCCGACCTGGTACGAGGACCCGATCAAGATGAACTCGCCGCAGGCGCTGGCCGAATATGCTCGCTCGACTGATGTCTGGGTTTGCGCCAGCGAGACGCTGGGTTCGCGCTGGCCCTACAAGGACATGCTGGAGCGCGACGCCGCCCATGTCGTGATGGTCGACCTGTGCTGGACCGGCGGCCTGACCGAGGGCCGCAAGATCGCGGCGCTGGCTGAGACTTGGCACCGCCCCTTCGCGCCGCATGACTGCATCGGCCCTGTCGGCTTCGTCGCGGCGGTCCACACCTCCTTCAGCCAGCCGAATACGCTGATCCAGGAATCGGTGCGCGCCTTCTATCGCGGCTGGTATCTGGAACTGGTCACCGAGATGCCGCGCATCGAGAACGGCTATGTCTACCCGATGGAGGCGCCCGGCCTCGGCGTCGACCTGCTGCCGGCCGTCTACGAGCGCTCCGACCTGACGGTGCGCCGCTCGACGCTCTGAGAATGCCGGGGCGCCGTCCGTAGCAGCGTCCGCCTCGGGAAGCGTAGTAAACATGGAGGTGCCGGAGCATATCGACGGATCGTCGACGTGCTCCGGCACGATTCTTTGCGTCACCCCCCAAATGGGAGATGCATAATAACAATGGCTTTCTCAAAGACGCTCGAATATTCCAAACGTTCGTATTTCTCGTGGGGGGGGGCTGCTACCTGTCGTGCCGGGCTGCCGGTCGCGGCCAGAACGTCGCGCCATGGCGGTTTTTGGCATGAACATCGGTGTATTCGCGCAGGAATATCTGCGCGCGGCAGTTCGCAAGCCGGGCCAGTTCCTGCAGGCGCGCCCGGCGCGGCTCTGTACCATCTGCGGTCATGAGGGGCGCTTCCTCGATGTCGGCCCGCGGCCCGAGGCGCGCTGCCCGAACTGCTCCTCCAAGGAGCGCGACCGGATCATGGGGCTGTACCTGCGCGCCAACCGCCTGGACCTGGCCGACAAGGCCGTGCTGCATTTCTCGCCGGAGCGGCCGTTCTTCCGCTTGTGGAAGGACAATCCCCGTTACGTCGCCGGCGACGTCAAAATCAGCAAGGTCGCCAATGCCGTCGTCGACATCACCAATATCCAGTTCGCCGACGACCATTTCGACTATCTGATCTGCCATCATATCCTGGAGCGCGTTCCCGATGACGCCCAGGGCATGCGCGAGTGCTTCCGCGTCCTGAAGCCCGGCGGCACCGCCTTCTTCTCGGTGCCGCTCGACCAGTCGCGGGCCGAGACCTGGGAGCCGCCGGCGGATATGCCGGCCGCCGAGATCGAGCGCATCTGCGGCTGGGACCATGTCCGGCTCTATGGCCGCGACTTTCCCGACAAGCTCGCTGCCGCCGGTTTCGACGTCGACGAGATCAGGTTCTCTGCGGAAGATGGCGACCGCAGCCGCCTGGCCGAGAAACATGCGCTCGAGCCGCAGGGGCTCGACCGCCTCTTCGTCTGCAGGAAGTGACCGGCGTCTGCGCCGCTCGGGCCGATTGCGTGAGTGATCGACCGCGGCTCGCAGGAGCCACGGTCCATCATCGTGCCGGCCGTGCCGATCACTCCGCCGGAGCCATCAGCGGCTCGTCGAGGAAATCCGGCAATTCGCCAGCGAGCGCGGCCTTCAGGCGGTTCTCGTCGAGTTCGCCTTCCCAGCGCGCCACCACGATCGTGGCCACGGCATTGCCGATGAAGTTGGTCACCGCCCGGCATTCCGACATGAAGCGGTCGATGCCGAGGATCAGCGCCATGCCGGCGACCGGGACGGCCGGAACGACCGAGAGCGTGGCGGCGAGCGTGATGAAGCCCGCTCCAGTGATGCCGGCAGCGCCCTTCGAGGACAGCATCGCGACCAGCAGCAGCAGGATCTGGTCGCCGAGCGGCAGGTGGATATCCATCGCCTGGGCGATGAACAGCGCCGCCAGCGTCATGTAGATATTGGTGCCGTCGAGATTGAAGGAATAGCCGGTCGGGATGACGAGCCCGACGACCGAGCGTTTGCAGCCGGCGGCTTCCATCTTCTCCATCAGGCTCGGCAGCGCCGCTTCCGAGGAGGAGGTGCCGATGACGAGGAGGATCTCGTCCTTGATGTAGCGGATCAGCGCCAGCACCGAGAAGCCGTTATAGCGAGCGACCGCGCCGAGCACGACCAGCACGAACACCGCCGCCGTGATGTAGAAGGTCAGGATCAGGAAGGCGAGGTTGGCGACCGAGCCGATGCCGTAGCGGCCGATGGTGAAGGCCATCGCGCCGAAGGCGCCGATCGGGGCGGCCTTCATCAGGATCGCGACCAGCTTGAAGATCGGGGTCGAGAGCGCCTGCAGGAAGTCGAGCACCGGCTTGCCGCGCTCGCCGACCATCGCCAGCGACAGGCCGAACAGCACGGAGAAGAACAGCACCTGCAGGATGTCGCCCGAGGCGAAGGCGCCGACGATCGTGTCCGGGATGATGTTCTGCAGGAAGCCGACGATGCTCGTGTCATGCGCCTTGGCGGCGTAGCCCTGCACGGCCTTGGCATCGAGGCTGGCGGGATTGATGTGCAGGCCGGCGCCGGGCTGGATCAGGTTGCCGATGACGAGGCCGACGATCAGCGCCAGCGTCGAGAAGCACAGGAAATAGATCATCGCCTTGCCGGCGACGCGCCCGACCTTCTACATGTCGGTCATCCCGGCGATACCGGTCGAGACCGTCAGGAAGATCACCGGCGCGATGATCATCTTCACCAGCTTGATGAAGGAATCGCCGAGCGGCTTCAGGGCGGCGCCCTGTTCCGGCCAGAAATGGCCAAGCAGGATGCCCGCCGCGATGGCGAACAGCACCTGCACATAGAGATGCTGGTAAAACGTCTTCGGGCGCGCCGGCTGAGCGGGCGCGACGTCGATCATGGTCGCCATGTTCTGCTCCTTGGGTCGGCGGTCGTCTTGGTTTTGTTCGAAACCGCTGCCTCTCTTTCGCAACCGGCGTGCCAACCGGCCGGAAATCAAGGAAGTTGAACGAAATCAGCGAGTTGCGATTCCCGGCGGAATCAACCTGCGAACGCCCTGGGCGGAATTCCGCACGCGGCCTCTTGATTTGTGCGGAACTCCGCACAACGACTGAGGGATGAGCCGTTCCGGGTCCGATCCATGGCGGAGTGCCACGACGCAGCGCTGGCTGGTCTTCGGGCTGGTCGTGGCGGCGCTGGCGATCGCTTCGCTTTTCGCGGCTGGTGAGATTGGCCGGAGCCGCGCTGTCGCCGCGACTGAAAGCCGGGCGACCGATGGCGGCACGCTGGCGCTGGCGATCCTGCGCGGTGAGCTCGAGAAGCAGCGTGCGCTGCCGGTCATCCTGGCGCGCGATCCCGATGTCCGGCAGGCCCTGACCGGCGGCAGCCGCCACGGGCTGGACCTCAAGCTCGAAGCCATCGCCCGCGAAGCCCGTACGGCGGTGATCTATCTCCTCGGTCCCGACGGCGTCGCGATCGCGGCCAGCAACTGGAACGAGCCCACGAGCTTCGTCGGCAGCGACTACAGCTTCCGCGACTACTTCAAGGGCGCGGTTGCGAACGGCGCGGCCGAGCAATTCGCGCTCGGCACCGTCAGCCAGCGCCCCGGCCTCTATGTCACCCGGAGGATCGAGGAGGGCGGCCGGAGCCTCGGCGTCATCGTCGTCAAGGCCGAGTTCGATCGCGTCGAGGCGGATTGGCGGGCGCTCGGCGGCCAGACCTATGTCGTCGACCGGCGAGGCGTGGTGCTGCTCTCGACGGTCGAGGATTGGCGCTTCCGGGTCGAGGCGCCGCTTGCTCCGGCGACCGCGGCCGCGATCCGGGATTCGCTTCAGTTCGGTACCGCTCCGCTGACAATGCTGCCGCTGCAGGAGCGCGGCGATCTCGTGCAGGGCGCAGATGCCTTCGCCGGGCGCTATGTCCGCATCCGTCAGCCTGTCGCGACCACGGACTGGCGCTTGGAGGTGCTCCAGCCTGTCGATGCCGCGATCACCGCCGGACGCTCGCAATCGCAGGCGCTGGTTGCGCTCCTGCTGATGCCGGGGGCGGCGCTGGCTGGCTTCGCGCTGCATCGCCGACAGCGCAACCTCGCCCGGCAGGAGGCTGATGCTCGCTCCAAGGCCGAGCTGGAGGACCGCGTCGTCGAGCGCACGGCGGAGCTTGCCGGCGCCAATGAACGCCTCGTCGCCGAGATGGCGAAGCGCACCCGCGCACAGGAACGGCTCTCCAATCTCCGCGAGGAACTGGCCAAGGCCAACCGCCTCGCGACGCTCGGCCAGGTCACCGCCGGCGTCGCGCATGAGGTCAACCAGCCGCTGGCGGCGCTGCGCACCTATGCCGAGAACGCCCGCGCCTTCCTCAAGCGTGCCGAGCCTGCGGATGCGGACGGGGCGCTGGTCCGGATCGTCTCGCTGACCGACCGGATCGGCGCGATCACCGAGGCTTTGCGCGGCTTCGCGCGGCGCGGCAAGGAGCCGTTGGCCCCGGTTCCGATCGGCACGATCATCGAGGGCGCCTTGACCCTGCTCGAAGGTCCCTTGCGGCAGGCGGGCGTGACGCCGCTCGTCACCGTGCCGCCGGAGCCGATCCATGTCATCGCCCGGCCGATCGAACTCGAACAGGTCTTCGTCAACCTGTTGCGCAATGCGATCGAGGCGTTGATGGAAGGCGGGCAGGGCGGCGAGCCTGCGCTCGCGATCACGGTCACGCCAGGCGACGAGAGGGTCGAGATCGCGATTACGGATCGCGGCCCCGGCTTGTCCGAGCAGGCGCTGGCGCAGCTCTTCGTCCCGTTCAGCACGTCGAAGCCCAAGGGGCTCGGCCTCGGGCTGGTGATCTCGCAGGACATGATCGTCTCCTTCGGCGGCACCTTGAACGCGACGAGCGCTCCCGGCGCCGGAGCCAGCTTCGTCATCAATCTCGAAAGGGCGGCGGCATGAGCGATTCCGCAGGCTCCATCGCTGCGATCGAGGTCTCCTTCGTCGATGACGACCCCGATCTGCGCGATGCCAATGTCCAGGCACTGCGCCTCGCCGGCTTCCGGGCGGTGGCACTATCCTCGGGCGAAGCGGCGCTGGAATGGATCGGGCCGGACTATGCCGGCATTGTCGTCACCGATATCCGCATGCCCGGCATGGACGGGATCGAACTGTTCCGGCGCCTGCGGGCGCTCGACCCCGATATCCCGGTGATCATGATCTCTGGTCATGCCGATATCGCCACCGCCGTCGGCGCGATGAGCGAGGGCGCTTACGACTTCATCGCCAAGCCTTATGCCGGCGAGCGCCTCGTCGAGACGCTCCGGCGCGCGGCCGAGAAGCGCGCGCTCGTCCTCGAGAATCGGCGGCTGCGGGCGCTGGCCGAACAGGGCGAGGAGGAGACCGCGCTGATCGGCGAGACCGCCGCGATCACGCGCCTGCGCCAGACCATCCGCGAACTCGCCGATGTCGATGTCGACGTGCTCGTGCTCGGCGAGACGGGCACCGGCAAGGAGGTCGTCGCCGGGCTGCTGCACCGGCTCGGTCGCCGCCGCGACAAGCCTTTCGTCGCGCTGAATTGCGGCGCGCTGCCCGACAGCGTCATCGAGAGCGAGTTGTTCGGCTACGAGCCCGGCGCCTTCACCGGCGCGCAGAAAAAGCGGATCGGCCGCATCGAGCATTCCAGCGGCGGCACGCTCTTCCTCGACGAACTGGAGAGCATGCCGCTTTCTGCTCAGGTCAAGCTCTTGCGCGTGCTGGAGATGCGCGAGATCGCCCCGCTCGGCTCGAACGACTTGCGCCGCGTTGATCTGCGGGTCGTGGCCGCGACCAAGGCCGATCTCGGCGATCCCGCCCAACGCCGCGATTTTCGCGAGGACCTGTATTATCGGCTGAACGTCGTGACCCTGCGCATTCCACCGCTGCGCGAGCGCCGCCGCGACATTCCGCTGCTCTTCACCCGGTTTCTGGCGCGCGCGGCGGAAAAGTATCGCCGGCCGGTGCCCGCGCTGGATCGGGCCGTCGAACGCTATCTGGTCGAGAACGACTGGCCGGGCAATGTCCGCGAGCTCGTCCACTTCGCCGAGCGGGTCGCGCTCGGCCTTTCCAGCGATCTGCCGGCGCAATCAGCTCGCTCTGACGCTCCGGTCGCGAGCCTGCCGGATCGCCTCAACGCGATCGAGGCCAATCTGATCCGCGAGGCGCTGGAGGCCAATCGCGGCGATGTCCGCGCGACGCTGGAGACGCTCGGCATCCCCCGCAAGACCTTCTACGACAAGCTCGCCCGTCATGGCATCGATAGGGCGGCCTATGCGATGGCGGAGTGAAATGGCGGCAGGGGCTGGCCGACCATTCTCGGAACCACGCGGGTCATCCCGGGCTTGACCCGGGATCCATTCCGGAACGCTTCCGATTGAGGTTCAGGCATGGATCCCGGATCTTCGCTACGCTCCGTCCAGGATGACCCGCGCTTTCTTACATGACAGCCAGTTCCCGGGGCATCACACGAACAGTGCCCCCGGATCCGGCGTATAGCGGCCGAGCTTGTCGCGATCGATCGTGACGCCGAGCCCCGGCAGGTCCGGAATCGTCAGCCAGCCCTCGGCGTCGAGCGCGAAGGGCTTCGCGAGGATGCCGTCGACATAGGGGCTGCCGCCGATGAACTCGACGAGATCGGCATCCGGGAAGGCCGCGGCCATCTGCAGGTCGGCGGCGAGGCCGAGCGCCGTGTTCCAGCCATGGCCGACATATTTGATGCCGAGATCATAGGCCATCCAGGCGATGCGGCGCTGCTCGGATATGCCGCCGACCTTGGTGACGTCGGGCTGGACGATGTCGAGCGCGCCGGTCGTCAGCCAGGGAATGAAGCTCTGGCGCCGGGTCAGCACCTCGCAGCCGGCGATCGGTACGGGCGAGGAGCGGCGCAATTCGCGATAATCGTCGATGGCATCGGGCCTGACCGGCTCCTCGAACCAGCCGACCTCGTAATCCGCCAGCATCTCGGCCGTGCGCTTGGCCCATTTCAGCCCATGCGGCCAAAGCGCGTCGCTGGCGCCGGCATCGACGAAGAGCTTGGACTTCTCGCCGGCCGCCTCGCGCGCGGCCCGCACGATCGCCTCGTCGAGCTTGACGTCGAGCGCCCGGCCGAACGGCCCCCAGCCGATCTTGAAGGCACTGAAACCCTTGTCGCGATAGCTCGCGACGACATCCTTCATCGCCACCGGCTCCTCCATCAGCAGCGAGCAATAGGGCTGCACGCGTTCGCGATAGCGCCCGCCGAGCAGGCGCCCGACGCTGAGCCCCGTCGCCTGGCCGAGAATGTCCCAGAGGGCAATGTCGATGCCGCTGATCGTATGGGTCAGCGTGCCGCCGCGCCCCATCCAAAAGGTGTTCTGATGCAGCTTCTCGCTGACGAAATCGGGCGAGAGCGCATCCGCGCCGAGGAAGAGCGGCTCCAGCACCTTGAGGCCCGCCTGCACGAGCCGGCCATCGGTGAAGACGCTGCCATAGCCGGTGAGGCCCTGATCGGTATGGACCGCGATCAGCGCATGGATCGAATCCTCCGGCCGGATCTCCGCTGACCAGCCGCCTTTCGGGCTTTCGCCGAACAGGGGGGCGGCCTCGATGCGGGTGATGCGGAAGGGCGGGAGCCCCGCCGTCCGGCCGGCCGCGCGCGTCTGGATGGGCTGGTCGTTCACGGCAAATCCCTTTCCTTGCGGCGCTGGGCGACGATGGCCTCGTAATCCATCGCGTGGTTCATGACGGTGATGTGCTCGTCGAGCGTGCGGGTGATCACCGCGATATCGCCGGCCTCGAAGGCGGCGAGCAGGTCGACATGCTCCTCGACCACGCCGGCCATCGGTTTGCCGAAGGTGGCCAGGCCGAAAATGATCGTGCATTGCGGCGCCAGCGTCTCCCACAGGTCGAAGGTGACGCTGTTGCCGCCGAGCCGGCAGAGTGCGCGGTGGAAGCCGGTATCGGCGACCGCGACGCCATAGGCGCTGCCGCGCGCCGCCATCAATTCCATCTCCGCCACGGCGGCACGGAGTTCGTCGAGATGAGCCCCGCGATTGCGGCCGGCGGCGACGGCACGCACCACGGCGCTCGCTTCCAGCGCGATGCGCGCCTCGATCAGGTCCGAGACGCGCTCGTTCGTCACCGGGCGGAGCCGAATGCCCTTGTAGGCCTCGCTGACCACGACGCCCTGGCTTTCGAGCAGGCGCAGCGCCTCGCGCACCGGTACGCGGCTGACCCCGAGCTTGCGGGCGAGATCGACCTCGACGATCCGGTCCCCCGGCAGGATCAGCCCGGCGGCGGCGCCCGCGATGATCGCCTCGATCGCATGGTCGACGAGCGTCTGCGGCTGGAGGGGCTGCCAGTCGGGTGCGGCGCTCTTCGCCCGCTCCTGTGTTGCCATTCCGGCTGCCCGCACTGGTCCGCCCGTATCCGTCATCCGGCTCTCTGCCTCTCGCTTGACAGATCGTATGATCGTATACAATCATACGAAACGCAAGAGCGAGAGGGGTTCGCCATGGCGTCGGAAAGTCGGGTTCGTTGCGAGATCGACTTCGAATCTTCAGGCAGGCAAGCGGGCTATCTGCGGGCGCCTCTGTCCCGCAACACGTCCGGCTGGGGCGTCGTCGAAATCCCCGTCGTCAGCGTGAAGAACGGCTCCGGTCCGACGATCCTATTCACCGGCGGCGTGCATGGCGACGAGTACGAGGGCCAGATTGCCGTCTCGCGCCTCGCCCGCAGCCTCGATCCGGCGAAGGTGCAGGGGCGGGTCATCATGATCCCGGCGCTCAACATGCCCGCCGTGCTGAACGACACGCGGCTCTCGCCGGTCGACAATCGCGATATGAACCGCTGCTTCCCCGGCAATCCACGCGGCACCTTCTCCGAGATGCTGGCGCATTTCGTCGATACGGTGGTGCTGCCGCTGGTCGATGTCTCCGTCGATCTTCACACCGCCGGCCATTCCGGCGACTCGGCGCTCTCGACCAACATGCACTACGTCGCCGACGCCAAGCTGCGCGAGCGCACCATGGCGGCGGCCGCCGCTTTTGGGGCGCCCTACAACGTCGTGTTCTGGGGCGTCGACGAGGGCGCGACGCTGACCTCTTCGGTCGAGCGCCGAGGCATCCTGTCGCTCGGCACCGAGCTTGGCGGCTGGGGCCGGGTCAATGTCGAGGGCGTGCGCATCGCCGACCGGGCGCTGACCAATATCCTCAAGCATTGCGGCCTGATGGATGGGAAGCCCGACACGACGCAGCGCGACGGCTCGCCCGGCACCCGCCACATGATGGTGCGCGATGCCGCCGGGTATTCCTTCGCGCCAGCCGGCGGTTTGTTCGAGCCGCGCAATGTGGTGGGCGACATCTGCCGGGCCGGCGATCTCGCCGGCTACCTGCATTTCATCGAGGACATCGACCGCGAGCCGCTGGAGGTGCGCTACCGCCGCGACGGCGTGCTCTGGATGTCCGCCGGTCCGGGCCGGGTCCAGCGCGGCGACGCGGTTGCCGTGCTGATGGAGGATTACGACGCGGCGCGCGCCGCCGCCTGACCAAGCTTACGCCTGAACCACCACGTGCCTGACCATCAATCCTGAGGGGACAAGAACATGGCAAAGCACCTCATCTTCGGCGCCGCCCTCGCGGCAGCGCTTATGCTCGGAGGGGCGCAAGGCGCGCTGGCCCAGCGCAAGGGCGGCGACGTCGTCATCGGCATCAGCCAGGCGCCGCCCTCGCTCGATGCGCAGATCACCTCGGCGCAGGCCTCGCGCAACGTCACGCTCCACATCTTCGAGACGCTCTATGCCCGCGACGAGAACGCCAAGCCGGTGCCGGAGCTGGCCGAGGGCGTGACGGTCTCGCCCGATGGCAAAACCTATGTCTTCCCGATCCGAAAGGACGTGACCTTCCATAACGGCAAGAAGCTCGATGCGGCGGATGTCGTCGCCTCGCTGGAGCGCTATCGCAAGGTCGGCGCCTCGCCGGCGCTGGTCGCCGCCATCGATACGATCAAGGCGAGCGGCGAGCACGAGGTCACGGTCACGCTGAAACAGGCGCAATCGACCTTCCTCGACAATCTCTCCTCGCCACGCGCCCCGATCGCGATCTACCCGGCGAGCGAGGCCGCCAAGGAGGCCGGCAAGATCGAGGTCATCGGCACCGGCCCCTACAAGTTCGTCGAGTACAGGCCGGACAGTCACGTCAAGCTGACGCGCTATGACGGCTATGCGCCCAATCCGAAGGGCACCGGCCGGGACGGCTTCGCCGGCAAGAAGGAAGCCTTCTTGGACACCGTGACCTTCCGCTTCATGCCGGAAGGCGGCGCCCGCAGCGCCGCGCTCGAGGCCGGCCAGATCCAGCTCAACGAGACCGTCGACGGCCCGACCGCCAAGCGGCTGGGCACCGACAACCGCTTCACCATCCACAAGTCGATGCCGTTCGGCCTGCAGGTGATCAAGTTCAACCAGGCGCAGGCGCCGGCCAATGACGTGAATTTCCGGCTGGCCGTCCAGGCGGCGCTCGACATGGAGGAGATCATGGCGATCTCCTATGCCGATATCTACCAGATGGACCCGAGCTGGCTCTATCCGGGCGCGGCCTTCCATTCGACCGTCGGCAGCGACAAATACAACAAGAACGACATCAAGCTCGCCAAGGAATTGCTCGCCAAATCCTCCTACAAGGGCGGCAAGATCACCTTCATCACCGACAATCTGCGCCCCAATGTCGACACCGCGACGCTGGTCCAGCAGAAGCTGAAGGAGATTGGCGTCGAGGTCGACATTACCGTCGCCGACTGGCCGACGGTCTCGAAGATCGGCTTTACCCCGACCGGCTGGACCTTCTGGACGCACGGCTTCGGCATCGAACCCTATGAAGGGCCGGGCTCGGTGATGGCGCCCTGGGTCAACGGCCTCTCGCAGCAGGCCAAGGACCCGGAGATCGACCGCATCGCCGCCGCCTTCAACGCCGAGATGGACGAAGGCAAGCGCAAAGCCCTCTTCGATGCCTTCCAGAAGCACATGTACGGTGCGGCCGTGGCAATGAAGGCCGGCAATTACGGGGTCTTCCAGGCCTCGACGGCGAAGCTCAAGAACTTCAAGCCCTATCGCATCCCGCGCATGTGGGGCGTCTGGCTGGAGCCTTGAGGGCAAGCGGTCGATGCCCGCCGTCGTAGGTATCGACCGCCGTCATATTAGCCGTGTCATCCCGGACAAGCCGCGCTGCGGCGCAGATCCGGGATCCATTCCTGAACCTTTGCCGGAAGCGTTCCGGAATGGATCCCGGGTCTCCCTTCGGCCGCCCGGGATGACGCGCACTTATCAGAACGAAGGCCTAGCGCTCGGAAGGAGGGCGGCATGGGACATTTCCTGATCCGCCGGCTCGCGGGCGCCTTTCTCGTGCTCGTCCTGGTCTCGCTGATGTCTTTCGCGTTGATCTGGCTGGTGCCGGGCGATCCGGCGGCGGCCTTCCTCGACGCTTCGGCGACACCAGACCAGGTCGCCAAGCTGCGCAGTGCGCTCGGGCTCGACCTCTCGCTGCCGCAGCAGATGTTCGGCTGGTATGGGCGCATCCTCAGCGGCGATCTCGGCCAGTCGATCCTGCTCAACCGCTCGGTCACGGCCGCCCTGATCGAGCGCCTGCCGGTCACGCTCTCGCTGGCGGCGCTGGCGCTGGCCTTCGCCGTGTTCTTCGGCGTCGCGGCCGGCATCATCGCGGCCGTCAATCACAACCGCTGGCCCGATCAGGCGGTGATGACCACGGCCCTGCTCGGGCTTTCCGTGCCGGATTTCTGGCTCGGCCTCGTCATGGTGCTGGTCTTCGCGGTGTCGCTCGGCTGGCTGCCGAGCGGCGGCTTCACGCCCTTCATGGAATCGCCGGGCCAGTGGCTGCGCGGCATGGTTCTGCCCGCGCTGACGCTGGGATTGGTGCAGGTCGGCTTCATCGCCCGCATGGCGCGCGCCTCCATGCTGGACACGCTCTCGCAGGATTATGTCCGCACTGCCGATGCCAAGGGGCTGGCCAAGCTTCATGTCGTGCTGCGCCACGCGCTGCCCAACGCGATGATCCCGATCCTCACCGTGATCGGCATCGTCTCCGGCGCCTTGCTCGGCGGCGCGGTCATCGTCGAGCAGGTCTTCTCCATCCCCGGAATCGGCCGCTTGATCGTCGGCGCCATCGCCTCGCGAGACTTCCCGGTGCTGCAGGGCGGCTTGCTCTTCCTCGCGGTGGTCTATCTCGCGATCAATCTCGTCGTCGACATCCTCTACGCCGTGGTCGATCCGCGCGTGAGGCTGGCCTGATGCAGGGCACGCCTCTCGTCGGCCGCGCCCTCTGGGGGCGCCTCTTCCGTAACCGCTCCTTCGTGATCGGGGCGGTGCTGGTGCTGCTGATGGTCGCGGTCGCGCTTGCCGCCGATTGGCTGACGCCTTTCGATCCGCTCAAGAGCAATGTCCGCGCCCGCCTTGCGGCCCCAAGCGCCGTGCACTGGTTCGGCACCGACCATTTCGGTCGCGACATCCTCTCGCGCGTGATGATCGGCGCCCGCATCTCGCTCGCCATCGGTGCCTGCACCGTCGTGCTGGCGGGAATCGCGGGTACGCTGAGCGGCGCGATCGCTGGTTATTTCTACCGGCTCGACCAGCCGATCATGCGGATCATGGACGCGCTGATGGCGTTCCCGTCGATCGTGCTCGCCATGGTGGTCTCGGCGGTGCTCGGAGCCTCGCTGACCAATGTCGTTATCGCGCTCGCCATCGCCACGACGCCGCATACGGCCCGCATCGTGCGCGCCTCGGTGCTGCTCGAAAAGGAGCAGGAATACATCGCCGCCGCGCGTTCGATCGGCGTCGGCGAATGGACCATCCTCTTCAAGCATGTGCTGCGCAATGTCGCCGGCCCGCTGATCGTGCGCCTGACCTATGTCTTCGCCATCGCGGTGCTGGCCGAGGCTGCGCTCTCCTTCGTCGGCGCCGGTCCGCCGCCGCCTGCCGCCTCCTTCGGCTCGATCATCGCCCAGGGGCGCGATTTCATGCGCGAGGCCCCGTGGATCACGGTGTTTCCGGGCCTCGCGATCATCGCCTGCGTGCTCGGCCTCAACCTGCTCGGCGACGGCCTGCGCGACGTGCTCGACCCCCGCCTGAAATTCTGACCCCTAGAGGCTGTTAGTGACCATGGGAGGCATCTGATGAGGTCAAAACCGCAGAGATGGGAGGAGCATCGCGCCGCCGATACCACTGGTATCGGCAAGCGGTGCGACGCTGCAGCTCTGCGGTTTTCACCTCACCCGGAGGGCGCGGCGCTTTTGCGCGACTGCCGTGTCGTTCTTCGTAGCAAACCGGAAGGTTTGCGTCCTCGAACTCCTTGCATTCGCGCAAAATCGCCAGCGTCAAATCCCTCCCATGGTCACTAACAGCCTCTAGGAGCCGCCCGATGAAGCGCATCCTGATCGCCGACTGCAAGCAGGAGATTTCCTCCTTCAACCCACTGCCGTCGCATTACGAGAACTTCCTGATCCACCATGGCGATGGTCTCTACGTCCAGCGCGGCCAGAACCAGGAACTCGGCGGCGCGCTCGCGGTCTTCGAGGCGAGGCCCGATATCGAGATCGTGCCGACGATCTGCGCCCGCTCCGGCAGCGCCGGCCCACTCTCGGCCGCAGGCTGGAAGAAGCTCTCGGAAGAAATCCTCGCCGCGATCTTCGCCAAGCTCGATCGCATCGACGGCATCTATGTCTCGCTGCATGGCGCGATGGGCGCCGATGGCGAACTCGATCCGGAAGGCTACCTGCTGGAGAAGCTGCGCCAGCGTGTCGGGCCGGACATGCCGATCGTCATCTCGCTCGACCTGCACGGCATCCTGACCGACCGGATGCTCCGCAATGTCGACGGTTTCGCGATCTACTGGACCTACCCCCATGTCGACTTCGCCGATACCGGCCGCCGCGCCGCCGAACTGCTGCTGAAGCTGATGGCCGGCGGCATCAAACCCGTCGCTGCCCGCGTCGTCATTCCGGCCCTGGTGCGCGGCGACGAGCTCATCACCAAGACCGGCTGCTATGGCGAGCTTCTGGCCGAATGCCGCCGGCTGGAGGAGGAGGGGCGGGCGCTCGCGGCCGGCATCATGATCGGCAACCCCTTCACCGACGTGCCCGAGCTGTGCTCGCAAGTGCTGATCCTGACCGATGGCGACAAGGAGACCGCCGAGCGCGAGGCGGTCCGGCTGGCCGAGGAGTTCTGGCCCTTGCGCTTCCGCATGCAGGGCAAGCTCGTCCCGCTGGAGCGCGCCATCGCGCAGGCCCGCAGCATCGACGGTCCCGTGATCTTCACCGATGCCGCTGACGCGACCTCATCCGGTGCCTCCGGCGACAGCAACCTGATCCTCGCCGCCTTGCGCAAGGCGGGTTACGGCAAGCGTGTATTGGCCCAGATCGTCGACGCGCCGGCTGCGGCTGCTGCGCACAAGGCCGGAGTCGGCGCGACGATCGAGGTCGCGCTCGGCGGTTCGATCGATCCCGCCCGCTTCCCGCCGATGAAGGTCAAGGCCAAGGTCAAATTGCTCTCGGATGGCGAGGCGGCGCTGGAGACGATGAAGGCGCCCCTGAGAGCCGGGCCGACCGCGGTTCTGACCTGGGACAACGTCACCGTCGTTGTGATGAGCCGCTCTGTTAGCCTGTTCGACCGGGCGATGTATTACGCCAACGGCATCGACCCCACGGATTTCGACCTGATCGTGGTGAAGTCGCCGCACACCGAGTTCCACATGTTCGACCAGTGGTGCGCGCGGAACTTCAACATCGATGCGCCCGGCGCGACCTCGGCCAACCTGAAAAGCCTGGGCCACACCATCTGCGCCCGGCCGATCTATCCGCTCGACGAGGGTGTCACCTTCACGCCCCGCGCCACGATCTACGAACTGTGAGGAGAAGGCCTGTGCCCAGAATCGAGGCCGTCGATTTCTTCTATCTCGCCATGCCCGTCGTCACCGACGAAGCCGACGGCAGCCAGGATGCGCTGCTGGTCAGGGTCGCCGCCGGCGGCCATGTCGGCTGGGGCGAATGCGAGGCGGCGCCACTGCCCTCCATCGCCGCCTTCATCTGTCCGATGTCGCATGGCGTCTGCCGGCCGGTCGCCGATTCCGTGCTCGGCCAGACGCTGGAAGGCCCGGAGGATATCGCCCGCATCGCTGCTGCCGTCGCCTATAACTCGATGGACCTGCTGCAGGCGCCGCATACCTTCTCCGGCGTCGAGATGGCCTTATGGGACATCCTCGGCAAGATGCGCTCCGAGCCGGTCTGGCGCCTGCTTGGCTACGCGAAGAGCCACCCCAAGACGCCCTATGCCTCGGTCCTTTTCGGGGACACGGCGCAGGAGACTCTCGAACGCGCCCGCGATGCCCGCAAGCGCAGCTTCCGCGCCGCCAAGTTCGGCTGGGGGCCGATCGGCCGCGGCAGCGTCGAGGCCGATGCCGAGCATTTCGTTGCCGCTCGCGAGGGTTTGGGGCAGGACGGCATCCTGCTCGTCGATACCGGCCAGATCTTCATCGAGGATGTCGAGCGCGCCGCCGCCCGTCTGCCCGCGATGGAGAAGGCGAACGTGCTCTGGTTCGAGGAGCCCTTCCACGCCAGCGCGCTCGAAGCCTATGGCGCGCTCGCCAAGCGCAGCCCCAAGGTCCGGCTGGCCGGCGGGGAGGGCGCCCATAACGAGTCGATGGCCCGGCAGCTCATCGATTATGGCGGCATCGGCTATGTACAGATCGATTGCGGGCGGATCGGCGGCATCGGTCCGTCCAAGGCGGTGGCGGATTATGCGGTCGCCAAGGGCGTGACCTTCGTCAACCACACCTTCACCTCGCATCTCGCTCTCTCGGCCTCGCTCCAGCCCTATGCCGGCCTCGCTGCGCACGAGATTTGCGAATACCCGGCCATGCCGAAGCCGCTCGCCACCACGATCTCTGCCAATCATGTGGAGCGCGATGCGAACGGGCAGGTCTCCGCGCCCGATGCACCGGGTCTCGGCATCGAGGTCGCGACGACGGCACTGCGCAGCTATCTGCAGGAGGTCGAGATCTCCGTCGGCGGCAAGCGGCTCTACAGCACGCCGAGCCTCTGACGCGATGTCCGCTTGACGCAGCGCCGCGCCCTTATAGGGTGGGCGCCGATCGAGGTTCTCCGGGTTGCTCCCGGAGCTAAGAGGGAATTCGGTGAGGCACTTCCAGTGCCAAAGCCGAGGCTGCCCCCGCAACTGTAAGCGGCGAGCTCTCCGTCCATCGTCCACTGGCGCCTGACGCGCCGGGAAGGCCGGGCGGAACAGGCATCGACCCGCGAGCCAGGAGACCTGCCCCGGTCGTCGAAGACGTCTTTCGGACGGGGTGTTCCGAAGCCTGTGTGTCGATGGCGACCCTCGCGGCCGGCCTCCCGCCCCACATGCCCAAAGCTGCCCCGGCCGTCATCTCGGGGAGCGATGAAACCCATGTTCACGAAGACCACTGCACAGGCCGCCCAAGGTGGCTTGACGGCTGCCTGCCGCGCACTCTATCAGAAATGCAACATTGTTACATTTCGGATGGCCTCGATGCCGGCAGCGCGCCCGTTCAATTCTCTGCTCCGCCTCTCGGCCGCTGCCCTGTTCGGCGCTCTCGCCACTGGCACGGCCATCGCGGCGCCGACCAAATATCCGCTGACGCTGGAGAATTGCCGCGAGACGATCACCTTCAACGCCGCGCCCAAGCGCGTCGTCGCGATCGGCCAGACGCAGACGGAAATCCTCTATGCGCTCGGCCTTGGCGACCGCGTCGTCGGCACGGCGGTCTGGTTCTCGCCGGTGGCCAAGCCCTATGAGGCGGTCAACGCCAAGGTGAAGCGCCTCGCCGACAATGATCCGAGCTTCGAGGCCGTGCTGGCGCAGGAGCCCGATCTCGTCACCGCGATGTTCGAATGGCATGTCGGCCCGAACGGCATCGTCGGCAAGCGCGACCAGTTCGCCAAGGTGAAGGTGCCTAGTTATGTCTCGCCGACCGATTGCGTCGGCAAGGACAATTCCGGCGCCGGTGACGGCGTGCGTACCCAGATGTTCACGATGGAGCTGGTCTATCGCAACATCCGCGAGTTCGGCGCGATCTTCGATGTCGCCGACCGGGCCGAGACGCTCGTCGCCGAGCTCAAGGCGCGCGAGGACAAGGCGGTCGAGCAGGTCGCGAAGCTGAAGGCGCAGGACGTTCCGGTCGTCGTCTGGTTCTCCAGCAAGGACATCAAGGGCGACGGCTTCATGGCCGGCAAGAACGGCGTGCCCGCCTATATCCTCTCCAAGCTCGGCGCCCGCAACGTCATCACGACCAATGAGGAATGGCCGCTGGTCGGCTGGGAGAGCATCGCCGCTGCCAACCCCGCCGTGATCGTCACCGTGAAGATGGATCGCCGCCGCTTCCCGGCCGACGATATCGAGAAGAAGCTGGAGTTCCTGAAGACCGATCCGGTCGCCAGCAAGCTGGACGCCGTGAAGAACAACCGCGTCGTCATCATGGATGTCGGTGCGACCCGCGCCGGGCTCGACACGGTCGACGGTATCGAGACACTGGCCAAAGCGATCGCCGGCTTCGGGCTCTCGCGTTGAGCCACGCCGCCCATGGGCCGAACTGGCCGGCGCGTGTCGCGATCGCGCTGGCCTCGCTGCTGGCGCTGATCCTCTCGGTCGCGCTGGCCGTGACCATCGGCGAGATGCGCATCCCGCTGGACACCGCCCTGAAGGCGCTCGGCAACGGGCTGTTCGACCTCGACTTTCCGGTCAGCGCGATCCAGCAGGGCGTGATCTTTGATTATCGGCTCAGCCGTGCGCTGATGGCGGGGCTCTGCGGCGGCGCGCTCGCCCTCTCGGGCGCGATCCTGCAGGCCCTGCTGCGCAACCCGCTGGCAGAACCCTATATCCTCGGCATCTCGGCCGGCGCCTCGACCGGCGCCGTCGCGGTGCTGATCCTCGGCATCAGCATCGGCGGCGCGGTGCTCTCCGTTTCGGCCGGCGCCTTCATCGGTTCCTGCGCTGCGCTCGTCGTCGTGGCGCTGCTGGCGGCAGGGGCGGGCGGGGCGAGCGATCGCGTCATCCTCGCCGGTGTCGCGACCTCGCAACTCTTCAATGCCGCGACCGCCACGATCGTCACGACGCTCGCCAGCGCCGAGCAGGCGCGCGGTGTGATGTTCTGGCTGCTCGGCAATTTCGGCGGCGTGCGCTGGCCCGACATCTGGATGGCGGCGCCGGTCGCCTTCATCGGCTTCGGCATCTGCATGCTGCACGCCAAGGCGCTCGACGCCTTCGCCTTCGGCGTCGACGCCGCAGCTTCGCTGGGCGTCGCCGTCACGCGGGTGAAGGTCGTGCTCTTCGCCACGACGGCGGTGATGACGGCGGTGATGGTCTCGATCGTCGGCACGGTCGGCTTCGTCGGGCTGATCATTCCCCATGCCGCGCGCTTCCTCGTCGGCTCCGGCCATGCCCGCTTGCTGCCAGCCTGTCTCG
This sequence comes from Allobosea sp. FG18, assembly GCF_057809495.1. Lineage (NCBI taxonomy): Bacteria > Pseudomonadati > Pseudomonadota > Alphaproteobacteria > Hyphomicrobiales > Alloboseaceae > Allobosea > Allobosea sp. FG18. The sequence continues at coordinate 98,158 of NZ_JBMDKB010000011.1, read as the reverse complement.
TCATCGGCGCGATCTTCATGATCCTCGCGGACATCCTCTCCCGCATCCTGATACCTCAGCAGATCCTGCCGATCGGCGTGGTGACAGCGCTGTTCGGCGCACCCGTCTTCGCGCTCATCCTCTACCGCGCCCGGAGGCCGGCATGACGCTCGCGACCCGCGAGGCCCGCTGGGGTGCCGGCGGCCGGATGATCGTCGACGGGGTGACGCTGGAAGCCGCGCCCGGCCGGGTGCTCGGCCTGATCGGCCCGAACGGCTCCGGCAAGTCGAGCCTGCTCCGGTTGCTCTGCCGCCTGCGCAACGTCGCGAGCGGCGTCGTCACCCTCGACGGAAACGACATCGCCAGCGTGCCCCGCCGCGAGCTGGCCCGCCGCCTCGCCTTCGTCGAGCAGCAGGCGACCACCGAGATCCAGTTGTCCGTCTGCGATGTCGTCCGCCTCGGCCGCACGCCGCATCGTGCGGCGCTGGCCTCGTGGAGCGAAGCCGACGAGGGCGCCGTGAACGAAGCGCTGGCGCGGGTCGGGCTCACCGAGCGCCACGATCAGTTCTGGCACACGCTTTCGGGAGGGGAACGCCAGCGCGTCCATATCGCCCGCGCGCTCGCGCAGGAGCCGAGCGAGCTCATCCTGGACGAGCCGACCAACCATCTCGACATCCAGCACCAGCTCTCGATCCTGAGCCTGGTCCGACGCCTCGGCATCACCTGCATCATGGCGCTGCACGATCTCAACCTCGCCGCCATGTTCTGCGACGAGATCGCGCTGTTGCATGACGGGCGTCTTAAGGCGGCGGGTGCGCCGGAGGAGGTCCTGACCGCCGAGGCGATCCAACGCATCTTCGGCGTCGCGGTTTCGATCCGCCCGGGGGCTTCGGGACGCCGGCACATCGAATATCTGGTCGAGGCCGACCCGCGGAAGGAAGCGCCCGGAAGCGCTTGAAGCCGCGCGGCGCGCAGTCTCGGGCCGTTGCTCCAATCCGCGTGGGCAATCGTTTCGTCTGGACTTGCTCCATCTCCACTCGACCATCTGAACCGGGTCTTTCATGCCCGGCTCCGAACAGGCGCGGGCTCTCGGACTTCACTTGCCAGCATCTGGTCGGGCTTCGCCCTTGATGCTCTCGCTCATCACTCAATGATGGTCTTGAGCGGGATGTTCAGCCGCAGTGCCCCTGCCTGGTCGCCGGGCGCCCAGCGGTCGACATATCATTTCTGCATACAGATGTTCTGTAAAAGAATTTTCCGTATTTCCTCCAAGCCCTATCCTTCGACCTGTCTGTTCGATGCCTTGCGCCGGACGGCTCCGGGTGGCGCTCCGCTCCAACAAAAGCAACAGGGGCACTGGCGGCTGGGCGGGTCCGGTGGCTCGACGCTGCGCAGCGCGTTGCTGACCCAAATTTCTGGGAGGAAAACATGAAGCAGACCCGATTTTCGACTGGCGTTGCCGCCCTGCAATTCGCGGCGGCATGCGGAACCTTGATGGCCAGCATCTCGCTTGGCCACGCCCAGGCTCCTCAGCCGGGCTGGGTCACCGTTTCGGCCTGCACGCCGGCGGGCCCGCTGATTCCGACCAACACCAACGAGAGCTGCGGTTCCGACATCCTGCAGCCGATCCTCGCCGGGCTCGTCACGACCGACGCGAAGACCGGCGCGATCATCGAGGATGTCGCCGCGTCGATCACGACCGCCGACAACAAGACCTGGACGGTCAAGCTTCAGAAGGGGCGCAAGTTCCACGACGGGACTGAAGTGCTCGCGAAGAACTTCGTCGATGCCTGGAACTGGGCGGCCTACGGTCCCAACGGCCAGTCGAACAATGACTGGTTCTCCGTCATCGTCGGCTATGGCGATCTGAATCCGAGGGCACCGAAGGGCGAGAAGCCGCCGGTTCCCGCGACCAACCGGATGAGCGGTCTCAAGGTCATCGGCGACCATGAGTTCCAGGTCGAGCTGAGGATGCCGGTGCCTGTCTTCAGGGCCCAGCTCAGCTACAAGGCCTTCTATCCGATGCCGGATTCCTTCTTCGCCGATCCCGCGGCGTTTGGCCGGAAGCCGATCGGCGCCGGGCCGTTACAGTTCGTCTCCGGTGCGCCGGATTCCGGATACAAGCTGGCAGCCTTCCCCGGCTATTCAGGACCTGCAAAGCCTTCGATCAAGGGGGTCGACCTCAGGATCTATACGAGCCGCGAGGCGGCCTATAACGATCTGGTCGCCGGCAATCTCGACCTGCTGCGCGACATTCCCGCTTCCAAACTTGTCGCCGATCTCTGGAAGCGCGACCTGCGCGGTCGCGCCGTCATCCAGCCGCGCGCGAATATCCAGGCGCTCGGCATGCCCTATACCGACGCCAACCCGCAATTGCTGAAGCCGGCGATCCGGCAGGCGCTCTCGATGGCGATTGACCGCAAGGCGATCGTCGACATCCTCTTCAACGGCATCGGGCAGCCCGCCACCGGCTGGGTTCCGCCGGGCACCGAAGGCTACCAGCCCGGAGCCTGCGGCGAATATTGCAGCTTCAATCCCGAGAAGGCCAAGTCGCTGCTGGCGCAGGCCGGCGGCTACAAGGGCGAGATCAAGCTCTACTATGCGGGCGACAGCGAGGTGAAATCCGCGATGGATGCGGTCTGCAACAGCATCCAGAACACGCTGTCCATCGCCTGCGTGACCTCGGCACTGTCCGACAACGCGACGTTCCGTTCGTTCACGCGCTCCGGCAAGGCCGATGGCCCGTTCCCCTCGAACTGGACCATGGATTACCCCTCGATCGACAATGCCCTGATCCCGCTCTACTCGAAGGATGGGACCTCCAACAGGGGCGCCTATGAAAACGCCGCCTTCGATGCGCTGCTCGACAAGGCCGCGAAGGAAGAGACCTCCGCCGCGATCAAGACCTATCAGGAGGCCGAGCGTATGCTCACCGCGGAGATGCCGCGCGTGCCGCTCTGGAACCCGGCCATGACCGTCGGTCACTCGCCGAAGGTGCGCTCCGTCACGCTCTACGCCAACGGTCGCATCGACTACTCGGCCCTGTTGCTGAAGGACTGAGGCGGAGCATCTGCCACGGCCGAGACATGCGAGCGACGACATGACGGGCTACATCCTGCGCCGGCTGCTGCAGTTCATCCCGGTGTTCCTGGGGACGACCTTCGTCGTCTTCTTCCTGGCCTGGGGCATGCCGGGAGACCCGCTTGCCGGAAAATGCGGCGATCGGGAGTGTCCTGACGCCTTCGTCGCTGCCGCGACCGAGGAGTTCAAACTCGATCGCCCCCTGATCGTCCGCTACGGATACTACCTCGCCGATCTCGGGCGCGGCGACCTCGGCCGCTCCTTCACGGGGCGCGACGTCTCAGAGCAGCTCGTCGCGGCCTTTCCCGCGACGGTCCGCCTGGCGCTGCTGGCCGTGCTGATCGAGGTGCTGCTCGGCATCACCATCGGCGTCTTCGCGGCGCTGCGTCCGGGGAAGACATTCGACACCGCGACCATGATGGTGGGGCTCGGGATCATCGCCTTCCCCAGCTTCGTCATCGCCAATCTGGCGCAGCTCGTCTTCGGCGTCCGCCTCGGCTGGTTCCCGGTGACGGTGAGCGATCCGACGAGCTTCGCCGAACTCCTGCTGCCGGCCATGGTCCTGGCGCTGGCGCACCAGGTCACACTCTCGCGTCTGACCCGGTCGGCGGTGATCGAAACGATGCAGAGCGATTACATCCGCACGGCCCGGGCCAAGGGGCTCGGCGAGGCGCGCATCGTCGTCGTGCATGCCCTGCGCAACAGCCTGATCCCGGCCGTGACCTATGTCGGCAAGGATATCGGCGGCCTGCTTGCCGGAGCTGTCGTGGTCGAGGGCGTCTTCAACATCAGCGGTGTCGGCGGGCTGATCGTGCAGTCGATCCGAAGCCATGACGGCATCACCATCGTCGGCGCCGTCACCGTGGTCGTCGTCGCCTATCTCTTCATCAATCTCCTGGTCGACCTCTCCTACGCCGTCCTGGACCCCCGGATCCGCTATGACTGATTGTCTTCAGGCCGCTCCGCCTGCCGGAACAGAGCCGCGCCGGCCCAGCCGCTCTCTCACCGGCGAGGCCCTGGCGCAACTCGGCCGGTCACCGCTCGTCTGGATCGCGCTCGTGATCCTCGTGATCCTCGTCGCGATGGCGGTCGCGCCGGGCCTCTTCACGAATGTCGATCCGCAGCGCTGCATGTTGCTGAACTCACGCAAGCCGCCTGCCTACGGAAGCTGGTTCGGCTTCGACATCCAGGGTTGCGACGTGTTCGCGCGGACGGTCCACGGCGCCCGTGCCTCATTGTCCGTGGCGCTTCTGGCGACGCTCGGAAGCTCTTTCATCGGCGGAATGCTGGGGCTCGTGGCCGGCCTGAAGGGCGGCGTGGTCGATGCCGTCATCTCGCGCGTCACCGATGTCGTCCTCGGCCTGCCGACCTTGCTCGGAGCGATCGTCATCCTCGCCACGCTGGGCAGTTCCGGCAGCGGCGTGCTGCGTCTCGCACTGGTGCTGTCGCTGCTCGGCTGGGCGACGGAGGCGCGGCTGATGCGCGCCAGCGTGCTGCAAACGCGGAATGCCGACTACGTCGATGCCGCGCGCGCCGCCGGCGCAAGCAGTCTCCGGATCGCCCTTCGCCACGTGCTGCCGAATTCGGTCGCGCCGCTGCTCGTGCTCGCGACGCTCTCGCTCGGCGGCTATGTGGGGACGGAAGCGACCCTGTCCTATCTCGGTCTGGGGCTGCAGCCGCCGGTGATCTCGTGGGGCACTGCGATCAGCGACGCCCAGCCCTATCTCGCCACCGCGCCGCATATGCTGCTTTTTCCCAGCCTGGTGCTGACCGTCACCGTGCTGGCGCTGGTGATGCTCGGTGAGGCCGTCCGGCGCGCCTTCGATCCCCGCTCGCGATGATCCATCCGGCAGCGCAGCGATACCGACCGTCGAGGTAACTGGCTTTGATGAACTCCTTCGCACCCTTCCTGAACAATCGGCTGTTCGAAGGCGGTTCCCGCGACACCTTGGTCACGCGGAAGCAGGCCGCGGCCGACCTCGTGGCCTTGCGCGATATCATCCGGGACCGCCATTCCTATGTTTCGGCGGTCGCTTATCCCTATGAGCGGGCCATCGACGCGATGACCGGGCAGCTCCCGGAGCAGGTCTCGATCCGCAACCTCGCCCTCCAGATCCAGAAGCTCGTCCAGCATCTCGGGGATTCCCACGCCCAGGTCGTCGACTGGATGCAGGAGCTGCCAAGTGGCGTCAGTCCCTTCGCTGTCGGCATCGAGAACAACCTGGCCTTCGCCTATGATCCGCAGACGCGGCGCCTGCTCGATCCGGAAAACCCGTTCATCAGTTCCATCGACGGCCGGCCGTTCTTCCAATGGCTGGAGAGAGCCGGCGACATCGCGAGCGGGCCTTACGCCTCGCGTTCGCAGCGCCTGGCGCGCAGCCTGCGGCTGCTTCGGCATGTCGGCTACATGCGTCGCGAGCTCGGGCTGCCGGAGGCTTCCGATATCGCGCTCGAGCTGTGCGACACGACCAATCGCTCGACCAGGACTGTCATGATCCCGGTCGCGGAGGCGCTGGAGATGTCCGGGCCGTTGCTGCCATTGTCGAACGAAAGCGGCGTCCGGCCGGGGAATATCGGCTATCTCCGCATCTATTCGCAGAGCGACAGCACTCTCGCCGCGCGTGTCGACGCGCTGATGGCGCCCCTGCGCGACACCGACGCACTGATCATCGACGCAAGACAATGCGGCGGCGGGACGCGCGAGTGCCTGTCTGCGCTCTTTCCCTATTTCATGACGCCGGAGGACGGCCCCTACATCCATAACGTCGCGCGGTTGAGAGCGCCGGCCGATACGCCTGTCCAGACCCTGATCGACCTGCTCAAGGTCGAGGACAAGGCGATGTTCTTCCGTGCCGACCCGGGCCGCCCTGCCGACGAAAAGACCGCTCTGGAAGTCCTGCTGGCTGGATTCCACCCGCAGTGGCAGGTGCCTGAGGGCGACTTCACCGACTGGTATTACGGCGTGCTGAGCGCCTTGCCCGGCAAGCCGCATTACGACCGGCCGGTCTACCTCCTGATGGACTGGGGCGTCGGCAGCGCCGGCGACATCTTCGTCTCGACCTTCAAGGGCTGGCGCAACGTCACGCTGATCGGCTCCGCGAGCAACGGAAGGAGCGGCAACAGCATTCCCTTCCTGCTGCCGAACAGCGGCATCCGGGTGCGGCTGTCCACGATGGCGTCCTTCCAGAAGACTGGCGAGATGTATGACGGCTTCGGCATCGCACCCGACGTGTTCATGGAGGCGCGGATGTCCGATTGGCTCGGCGAGACCGACACCATCCTCGACCGCGCCTTGGCGATGGCGCAGCGCGGAGCCTGAAAGCCGGTCCGATCTTCGAGATGCCTAGGGCGAAGCCAGCATCTCGGAGAAGGCCTTGGTCAGCATCGACGGCGCCATCGTGATCGATTGCGCCAGCAGCACCTCGACCGGGAGCGGCGGATTGAGATCCTTGATCGCGAACTGCCCGGAAAACGTGTTGGCGACATAGGGATTGACGACGCCGATCCCGACACCGGCGGCAACCAGCGCGCAGATGGTGATCGATGAATTGGTCTCCACCGCGACATCTTCGGGATAGCCACCCTCGGCGAGCAATTCGCGCATGCGGATGACGATGCTGTCGGAATCGTTGAGCAGGAGCAGCCGGTAGCGCTGGAGCATGTCGAGATCGACCGAGGGCAGACGGGCGAGCTCATGCTCGTGAGGAGCGATGCAGACCGCCTTCGACCGGGCGATCGTCGTGCATTGAAACAAGGCGGTGTCCATCGTCCCGGTGGTGAGGGCGATGTCGACCAGCTCCTGGCGCAGATGTTCCTCAAGCTGCGGTGTCGCCTCCGTCTGCAGGTTGATGAAGGTGCCGGGGAAGCGCTGCATGAAGCGGTCGATCACCTTCGGCAACAATCCCGTGGCGAGCGTCGGGGTGCAGCCGATGCGCAGCACGCCGGCACCGGATTTCCGGAGGATGCCGACCACGGTCTCGATCTTCTCGAGCCCCTCGAAATGCTTGCGGACCGACTGGTAGAGGTGGCGACCTTCGCGCGTCGGGCGCAAGCGCCCGTGATGCAATTCGAAGAGCTGCAAGCCGGCCGCCTGCTGGAGGTCGGCGAGCTTGCGGCTGATCGAGGGCTGGGTCGTGTTGAGCGCGATCGCCGCCTTGGTCGTCGTGCCGGTTTCCATGACCGTCTTGAAGACCTGGATCTGCTGGAAATTCAACGGCCTGCCCATGGCGGTCCTCTCAGTGTCGGTAACTCCCAATATATATCATTTCTGCATACAGATGTTTTGAAAAAGAATTTTTTTGCATTCCCCCGAAAGCCTAGCTTCGTGGCCTGTTCCTCGCCGCTTTCGGATGACGGAACCGCTGCGGGCAGCTCCGCCCGGACCTCGAAAGCACAAGTGGCGGCGATGCACAGCCTGGTTCAACCGATCCCGAGAAGCTGCCCGATCCAGCGGGTCGGAAGCGGCGTCGGTCATCATTTCTTCGGCTATTACGACAAGACCAACTGGGGCGCCGGCGATCGCCTCCTGCTCGGCCAGCGTGTCGCGGCGCGTGACTTCGAACTGGCCTCTGACAGCGCCGCCGAGGTCGGCTATTTCGACCTTGCCGGGGACGGTGCCTTCCATCCTTGCGGCCGGACGACGGCCTGGAACTGGCAGATGGGCGCCCAGTTGCAATGGCTCGACGCCACGCGCAGCGAGCGCCTGATTTATAATGTCCGCACCCGTGAAGGCCGCGGACTCTATCCCGGCTTCGGCTCGGTGATCTTCGACCTCGCCAGCGGCAACGCGCGGGACCTCGACACGCCGATCTACGTCGCCGCACCGAACGGCCGCTACGCCCTGACCGTGGACTACGAGCGGCTTTACGTCACCCACAGGACCATCGGTTATGTCGGCCTCGCCGGACGTCGCACCGACATGCCGCTTTGCCCGGCCGATGACGGTATCCACCGTCTCGATCTCGAAACCGGCGAGACCCGGCTCCTCGTCAGCTATGCCGATCTCAAGGCCCTGGATCATCGCCCGTCCATGGACAAGGCGATCCACTGGGTCAGCCATATCGAGATCAACCCGTCATCCAGCCGCGTCCTCTTCCTGCATCGCTGGACCGAGCGCGTCGAGGACGAGACCTGCTTCCTGCACCGTCTGATCACGATGGACCCCGATGGCGGCAATATCCGGCTGCTGGAATGCTCCGATCATCCCCTGCCGCAATTGCGGGAGGATTTCGACCCGAGCGCGGTCGGCACCTTCGACTACGAGAAGTCGGAGTACCAGATCTCCCATCCGCTCTGGCGCGACGACGGCCACATCATCGTCTGGGGGCCGCATGCCGGCTCGATCCACTACCATCTCTACGCCGATGCGGATCCGGTTCGGGTCTCGGTGATCGGCCGCGGCATACTGACCGAGAACGGCCACATGACCTATTCGCCGGTCGACCAGCGCTGGCTCCTGACCGACACCTATCCCGACCCCGTCAGCAACGAGCGGATCCTGATCCTCTACGACATCGCCAAGGGCGTCCGGCACGACATCGGCAGCTTCTACACCGATCCCGCGCTGACGAAGGAGAACCGCTGCGATCTCCATCCGCGCTGGAGCCAGGACGGCCGCCGCGTCTGCATCGACTCGATGCACGAGCATGAGCGGCAGATGTACGTGATCGACGTCTCGTCGATCGTCGGTTCATAGCGAGGGAGGATCATCGACATGAAGACGGTGCTGTCCACTTACCTAGGCGCTGCCGCTGTCGCGGCCGCGCTGCTGATGCCTGCAGCCGCTTCCAGCCAGACAGCGCCGCTCGAGGGTGCGTTGAAGAAGATCGCAGACGACGGCGTGGTGGTGATCGGCCACCGCGAGGCCTCTATCCCGTTCTCCTATTACGACGACACCAAGAACCCGGTCGGCTACTCTATGGATCTGACCGCGGCGATCCTCGATCGCATCAAGGCGAAGCTCGGCAAGCCCGACCTCCAGATCCGCAAGCTGCCGATCACCTCGCAGAACCGGATCTCGCTGCTGCAGAACGGCACCATCGATTTCGAGTGCACGACGACCACGCACAACGCCTCGCGCGAGCAGCAGGTCGATTTCTCCAACACCTTCTTCGTCATCGGCACGCGCCTGCTCGCCCGCAAGAGCGCCGGCATCGCGGATTTCCCCGATCTCAAGGGCCAGAACGTCGTCGTCGGCGCCGGCACGACCTCCGAGATCCTGCTGCGCAAGATGAATGTCGAGCAGGGCATGGGCATGAACATCATCAGCGCCAAGGACCATGCCGAGTCCTTCCTGATGCTGTCGACCGGTCGCGCCAAGGCGATGATGATGGATGATGCCCTTCTCGCCGGCGAGCGCGCCAAGACGAAGGACGCTTCCGAGTTCGTCATTACTGGCACGCCGCAATCGCGCGAGGCCTATGGCTGCATGGTCCGCAAGGGCGACGTGCAGCTCAAGACGTTGCTCGACGAGACGATCGCGGAGCTGCAGACCTCCGGCAAGGCCGTCGGGATCTACGACAAGTGGTTCCGGGCGCCGATTCCGCCACGCGGGCTCAATCTGGATTTTGCCTTGTCGGACGACATGAAGGCGCTTTTCGCCGCCCCGAACGACAAGATCCTCAATTGACCTGAGGGGGCGGGCTTGCCCGCCCCGCCATTGCCGGGTGGATCATGGGCTACAATTGGAACTGGGGCGTCCTGTTGCAGCCGGTGGCGACCGGCGAGGCCGCGACCTATCTCGGCTGGATCCTGCATGGCCTGCTGCTGACCGCGGCGCTGACGCTTTCGGCCTGGCTGCTCGCGCTGTTCGTTGGCACCGCTTTCGGCATCCTGCGCGCCTGGCCGAGCCGGCTCTGCGACGCCGTCGGAGCGACCTACGTCTCGCTCTTCCGCAACGTGCCGCTGATCGTGCAGTTCTTCATCTGGTTCTTCGTCGTTCCGGAAGTCCTGCCGACGGCCGTCGGCGACTGGATCAAGAGCATCACGCCGAGCACCCAGGTCTTCATCGTCTCCGTGCTGGCGCTCGGTTTCTTCACCGGCGCCCGCATCTGCGAGCAGGTCCGCGCCGGAATCGCCGCTTTGCCCGACGGCCAGGTCCAGGCCGCACAGGCACTCGGCCTCACGCGGCTTCAGACCTTCCGCCTCGTCCTGCTGCCGCAGTGCTTCCGGCGCATCCTGCCGCCCTTGACCTCCGAGTTCCTGATCATCTCGAAGAACTCTGCGGTCGCGTCGACCATCGGGCTGCTCGAGCTCAGCGGCCAGGCCCGGCAACTCGTCGATTTCACGGCGCAGCCCTATGAATCCTTTATCGTGGTGACGCTCGCCTATATCGGGCTGAACGTCGTCATCCTGCGCCTGATGGAGTGGATCCAGCGGCGCTCCCGGCTCCCGGGCATGATGGGAGCCTGACATGTTCGCTCTCGACTGGGACAGCATCGTCGCCGCCAGGAACGTGATCGGGGCCGGCGTCGCAGTCACGCTGCAGGTCACCCTGGTCGCGATCGCCGGGGGGATCGTTGGCGGTACCGTTCTGGCGATCTGCGCCGTTTCCGGCCGAAGGCCGCTGCAGCTCTTCGCCAAATTCTATGTCGCGCTCTTCAGGGCGGTGCCGCTGGTGATGCTGCTGCTCTGGTTCTTCCTGATCGTGCCGCAGGTCCTGAGAACCGTCTTCGGCCTCTCGCCAAGCATCGACATCCGGCTCGTCTCGGCCATGGTCGCCTTCGTCCTGCTCGAATCGGCCTTCTTCGCGGAGATCATCCGCGCCGGCATTCTCGGCCTGTCCAAGGGGCAGTTCGAAGCCGCTGCCGCCCTCGGCATGACCCGTTATCAGACGATGCGCCTCATCATCCTGCCGCAGGCCTTCCGCGCCATGCTGCCGATCATGCTGACGCAATGCATCGTGATTTTCCAGGATACGTCGCTGGTCTACGTCATCTCGCTCGGCGATTTCTTCCGCAACACGGTGAGCATCGGCGAGCGCGACGGCACGCTGGTCCCGATGCTCCTTCTGGCCGGCGCCGCCTACTGGGCCATCTGCTCCGGCCTGAGCGGGTTGGTCAGGGTTCTTCAGAACAGGGCGGCGGCCTGAAAGCGCAGCAAGACGCCTCGAAACGGCATCGGTATTTTCGCGCTCACCAACTGTGGCATTTCCGTCAAGAAGGGCGAGGTCGTGGTCTTCTGCGGCCTTCAGGGCTCGGTACCCCCGGCTTGAGATGCCAGGCTAACGCATTCGTTGGATAGGAGCGGTTCATGCCGCGGCCTGAAGGCCGGAGATTCGCGAGGCGCTGCGCAAACGCGCTCTCGATTCTTCTGCGAGATTGCTTTCGTGTCCAATCCACGTGATTGGGAAATCAAAGGAAAAGTGGCGGAGACGGAGGGAGTGCATTCCAATTGCGGATAAGTCATTGATTAGGCGAAATAACCCTTGAATTTCAACGGTCCATCACATAATTCTGCTACACAATCTGCTACACAAATCGGGTTCTGGCGTCTCGAAAATGGCTTCGCAAGTCCGTCATCTCCTGCACCGCAACGGCCGCTATTACGCTCGCCTTCGTGTCCCTGATTTGCTGCGTGATATTGTGGGTAAGCGCGAGCTTGCGAAGGCGCTGGACGCCGACCGGAGCATCGCCTTGCGGCTCCTGCCTTCGGCCGTTCACGCCATGCAGATTCAGTTAGACGAGGCCCGCGACCGGGCTGTGGCGATGAACGTTCCCGCGCCTGCGAAGCGCCGGCCGCTGAGTGTCCGGCAGATGGCCGTGGCGCACTACGGCCGGGAGCTTGAGCGCGATGAGATGGCGCGCGGTCGGAATCTGAACGATCCGGTTATGGAGGCGGCGATCCGGCCGACCTACTATTACGCCCTTAAGAGGGCGGCGCGGGGAGGGGCCGAGGATGACGAGCTTGCCGCACTGATCCAGTGGGCCGTTGATGAGTTCGCGAGCGAGGGCAATCCCGTCCCGGTCAAGGGCAGCGATGATTGGCGGGCGCTGGCCCGCATGCTCGCTGGCGTGAAGGCCGAGACGATCGAGAACCAGAACCGGCGCGATCGTGGCGAGGCGGACGCCCCGCCAAAGCATCCCATGCTCTTGCCGGCGAGCGAACTGCCGTCCGCTAGTGCCGACCCGCTGCGTGCCCGGATCATCGGCGCCGAGAGCATCAAGCCCTTGTCGGAAATCCTCCCGGCCATGCTGAAGGAGAAGCAGGCGAAGGACGCGACCGAATACGAGTATGGCGTCGCCGTCCGCATGTTTGAGGAATTCATGGGCGAGGGGCGGCCGGTCTACCGGATCACCCGCGCGGACGTGCTGGCCTACAAGAACGCGCTGCTCGACACGCCTTCGAACTACAGCAAGCGCTTCCCCGAGAAGCCGCTTCCCGAGGCGATCAAGCTCAATGGCGCCCGGAAGACGCCGTTCCCGACGCTGAGCGCCACGACCATCAATGACAAGTGGCTGCCGCGTCTGTCCGCGCTCATGTCGTGGTGCGTCGATAACGAGATCATCCCCGACAACCCGGCGCGGGGTGTGAAGGTCGATACGAAGAAGGGCGCGACCAAGGCGCCGCGCGTCCCGTTCACGTCCGTTGACCTGAAGGCCATCGTCGCCCCGCCGCTTTTCAAGGGCCAGGACTTCGGCGAGAAGCATTGGACGCTCCTGCTCGCGCTCTACAGCGGAATGCGAGCCTCTGAGATCGCACAGCTTCGCCTTGAGAGCATCCGCAAGGAACGCGGCGTGCTGGTGTTCGCTATCGAGGAAGAGACGAAGAACCAGCAGTCGGTTCGCCTGACGCCGGTTCATAGCAAGCTGTTGGACCTTGGCCTTGAAGCCCGCATCGCGAAGCTGAAGGCGGCCGGCGAAACCCATCTGTTCCCCGAATGGTATGGGGACGGGCAGGCCCGCATCGCGGCGAGCGCGGGCGGTAAACGCATTCTCAACCAGCCCTATAGCCAGTTCATCCCGCGATGGTTCAACCGGACCTATCTGCCGAAGGTCGGTATCACCGACCCGGCGAAGGTGTTTCATTCCTTCCGGCACACCTTCAAGACGGCGATGTCGGTGGCTGGCGTGCCGCGTGCTGTTAGCGACCATATCACCGGGCATGACGATGCGTCGTCCGGCGCCGGCTATATCCATGACGCCTCGCTTGACGTGCTGAAGGAGGCTGTTGACCGGGTGGCCTATGAACTGCCGGCTTTGCGTGGGTGATCCTTCGTCGGGAGCGTCGCAAGAATCTGTTAGAGATCGAATGCCGGCATTCGAGCTTCAGCGGGCTCACCGAGCTTGGTAGGGCACGGGCTCGCGGCGGCCCTGTTTTGATTCATATCAATGGACTTTGATTATGCCCTAAGGTAATCGGTCGGCCGGCTTGCCTCGATGAGATTGCTTGTATGCACCCGCCCCAGAGCCAATCGCGGCTACTTTCTCCTCATGAGTTGTTGCAAACAATTGATGAGAATATATCGCAGTCAAGGGGCGGCATCGGTGTCATTTCAATACAAATAGTTGATGTCGAATATTTTTTGCAAAAATTCGGCACTGTCTGTGTTGAAGAGCTTACGCGTGAGTTCGCAAAGAGACTTATCTTAACGATCTCACATTCGGGTTATTTTTGTAGAAGACCAGATTCGACTTTCGTAGTTATGTTGAATGCTCTCACGTCGACAGCCGCGCTCGAAATGAAGATCAATCAGATTGCTAATGAAGTAAGTTTTTTGGCGACGGTGAGCGACTTAGAATTCAGGATCGAATGTGTTACTGGTGCCTGCGACCCCAGTATTGTGGAGGACGCTCTATCTGCGGTGGAACGTGCAGACTCATCCTTAAAGCGCGCAATCGCTAGGCAGGTCAGTTACCACATCGATGGCCCTGGCATCGATGGTCTGCCGTTGCGATATTCTTTGGCTCGTCGCCGAAGGCGCCAAAATGAACGCCGGGGTGGTGATCGGAAGCCAGTCCAAACGCGTGCTAAGTGCTTTCTTGAGCACCTAAACGCATCAGTTGAATGCCTAGTCCTTGATGTTTCACGCGGCGGCGCAAGATTGCGAGTTTCCGATAGTTTGGTGCTCCCCGACGAGTTTGATTTGCTAATGTCCTACGAAGGTGAACGTAAGCGCGTGCGCTTGCGGTGGCGGAGGCAAATGGACATCGGCGTCGAATTTATAAAGCGTAGTGGGACTGCTACAGCTTAGGCTGCCGCATCGGCATTACTTTCTCCTTCCGGAATTCCCGAGGCGGCGTTTCTTTGCCTTGGTGCGGAAGGTTTGTAGGCCTTCCCAACTTCCTTCAATGGCCGGCAGTCGAACATTAATCGCAAGCCGGATATGAGATCAAAATCCTATTATCTTTTGTAGGTAGGATTATTAACTTGTATCGCGATCCCCCTTGTGGGACAATCTTCACCGTTGCGTAAGGTGAAGGTTAAGTTGTGTTCCGCGAGTTAGTCGGCAGCGTAAAGAAGTCACTCGGATTTCAGCTCGAACGGAAGGCGATCCCCCTTTCTAATCCTGCTATCTCTGAGTTGTTCGGCGCGCTGCCGACTGCCTCCGGTGTTCCCGTTACTGCAAGCACCGCGCTTCGCGTTCCTGCCGTTCTTCAGGCCGTGCGCCTGATCGCCGAAACTGTCGGCTCCCTTCCTTGCAAGCTCTATCGCGACGCTGACGGGAGCAAGGAGGCCGCGAAGGATCACGCTGGCAACCGGCTGGCCCATAATCGCGTCAACGGCTGGACCAGCGCCGGCCATCTCCGCACCCTGCTCACGACCGACGCCCTGCTTCACGGCGCAGGCTATGCCCATGTCGTCCGCACTGGCGACGGCCGCCCTTTCGAGATCAACCGCCTTCAGCCCGGCACGGTCCAGCGCCGTTTCGAGGATGACGGCGAGCCCTATTACATCGTCACCGACGCGAACCGCGTGCCGCGCCGGCTGTTCTATCAGGACGTGCTCTATGTCCCGGCCTTCGGCGACACGTCCCCGGTGCAGCTCGGCAAGGAAGCCATCGGCGTTTCCATGCTGTTGGAGCGTCATGCCGCGCAGTTCTTCGGCTCCGGCGCCCGCCCGGCTGCCGTCATTACGAACGACGCGAAGATGGGTGGGGAACAGGGCGCCACGACGCTGGCCAGTATTCGCAAGTCATTCCGCGAATGGCTGAGCGGCAACAGCAGCGATCCCCTCATTCTGGATTCCGGGTGGAAGTTCGATCAGCCGGCCATGACCTCGACCGATGCCCAGTTCCTTGAGCATCGCCTTGAACAGGTCCGCGAGATCGCCCGCATCTTCGGCGTCCCGCCTTCCATGCTGTTCGAACTGAGCCGGGCGACGTGGAGCAACGCGGAGCAGATGGCCGCGAGCTTCCTTCAGCTTTGCCTTCGGCCGTGGCTCGACCGCTGGCAGGACGCTTACGCGACCGTGCTGCTCACCGAGGACGAGCAGGATAGCCTCTATTTCGAGTTCGTCATTGACGACCTGCTTCGCGCCGATGCTGCCGGTAGGACCGACAACATCACCAAGCTGATTGCGGCCCGCGTCATCGTCCCGAATGAGGCGCGCGGAATGCTCAACATGCCTGCCATCGAAGGCGGCGACGAGCTTGCCAATCCCTACACGACGACCGGCCCCGCTGCCGGCGCGAACGACAATCCCAGCACCGACAAGGAAGCCGCGTGACCGAATCCGATCAGCCGAAGTTCGTCTTTCGGGAAATGAAGCTCACTCCGGAGCAGCAGGAGCGGCTTGCTGCCCGCCTTCAGCGCATTGTTCGCGAAGCTGTCCGCACGGCTTGGGAAGCTTCGGAATGAAGCACGTCGCCTTTTTCGGTGACGGCGAGAAGACCTTCGCCCTCACCATGCCCATGATCGCCGAGCTTGAGCGTAAGTCCGGCGTCGGTATCGGCGCGCTCTATCAGCGTGTCGCGCTCACCCTTCAGTTTCATGTCGGCGACGTGGTCGAAATCATTCGGCTCGGCCTGATCGGCGGCGGCACGTCCCCGGCCGAGGCCCAGAGCCTTATCGATGCCTACACCCCGGATCAGCCGCTTATCCCGCTGGCCATGCTCGCCGTGGACATCCTCAACGCCCGTTGGAACGAGCCGGTTGCCGAGGGCCAGGACGACGAGCCCGACCTCGCCGCCGCAATCAAGGCCGCCTATGCGGACGTGCCCGATGTCTGAGCGTCTGGAGATCAAGGCCGCGCTCGCGATTGACGACGCCGGCACCATCACCGGAACGGCTTGGCCCTTTGGCAGTGCCGATAGCGTCGGTGACATCATCACGAAGGGCGCCTTCAACGTCCTCGGCGAAGACACGCCGATGCTGCTTCAGCATGATCCCGGCCAGCCTGTCGGTATCTGGAACGAGATCACCGAAACCGCTGACGGACTTCAGGTGAAGGGGCGCCTGTTTATCGAGGAAAGCCAGCGCGCCCGCGCCGTCCGCTCCATGGTGAAGAGCGGCCTCATCTCCGGCCTGTCCATCGGCTTCCGCCCCATCGAGGCGAAGCAGAGCGGCCGGAACCGCATCATTTCCAAGCTCGACCTCTTCGAAATCTCTGTCGTCCGCAACCCGGCTCATCCGAAGGCCCGGATCACGAACGCCAAGGACGCCACGGCTGCCATTGCCGAGGCAATCAACCGCGCCGCCGTGGCGCTCAATCCCTGAAAGGACCAACGTGAACAACCTCGCCCATATTGAACTGAAGTCCGACGACGCCGACAACGTGCCGGCCGATGTCGCTTCGGCGCTCGCCAATCTGACGAGTTCCGTGGACGCCCGCCTCAAGGCTATCGAGACGAAGAGCGACGCCCGCCTCGACAAGCTGGAAGCCAAGGCCAATCGCCTGCCGGCTTCGAACGACAATCAGGCCGAGGACGCCCTCGAAACCAAGGCGTTCAGCGACTTCCTGCGCACCGGCCAGATTGACCAGAAGGCCCTGACGGTCGCGAACGATGCGCCGGGATATGTGCTCGCGCCGGAAGAGACCACGAGCGAGTTCATCCGCAACCTTGTCGAGTTCTCCCCGGTGCGAGCCATCGCGGACGTGAAGTCGGCCGGCTCGCACACCGTCGTCCTGCCGAAGCGCCTTTCGGTCACGAATGCGAAGTGGAAGGGCGAAGCGGTCGCGTCGGAAGCGTCCGAGCCGACCTTCGGCGAGATGGAAATCGCCATCAAGGAGCTGAACACCCACGTCGATATTTCGAACTGGCTTCTGGAGGACGCGCAGAACGTCGAGTCCGAGGTTCGGCTTGCGCTCGCCGAGGACTTCGGCGCCAAGGAAGGCACCGCCTTCGTCAACGGCAGCGCCGCCGCCGAGCCGAAGGGCTTCATGACCGAAGCCGGCATCGCACAGTCCCTCAACGGTCATGCGACGAACCTGTCGGCCGATGCGCTGATCTCTCTCATGTATGCCCTGCCGGGCGTTTATCGCAGCCGTGGCACTTGGGCCATGAACGGCTCGACGCTTGCGACCATCCGCAAGCTGAAGGACGGCAACGGCAATTACCTGTGGCAGCCCAGCTATCAGGCCGGCCAGCCCGAGACGATCCTCGGCCGCCCGGTTGTCGAGCTGATCGACATGCCGGACGTTGCCGCCAACGCCTTCCCGGTCATCTTCGGCGACTTCAAGGCCGGCTATCGCATCTATGACCGGATCGAGCTTGCGGTGCTCACCAACCGCTATCTGCTCGCGACCGAGGGCATGGTTCGCTTCCACGCTCGCCGTCGCGTCGGCGCCGGCGTCGTCCGCACCGATGTCTTCCGCAAGCTGAAGATGGCCACTTCGTAAGCCATGACCTTGCGGCCCGCATACGATGAGATCGTTCTGGAACACGGCAACAATGCCGTGATCCTGCGGCCCTCATTGCGGGCCGCGAGCACCCTTGAGCGAAGCCATGACGGCTTCGCCACGCTGATGCAGCGCCTAGCCGAGTTCCACACTGGCACCGTGCGCGAGATCATTCTTACGGCCGCCACCGACCGCAAGGATGCCACTGCCTTCCTCGACAACATGTCGCGCCAGCCGATCAACCGCTTTGTCGAGATCGCGCAGGCCCAGCTTGCCCGCCTTGTCACCGGCTTCATTCCCCAGCCTGATCCCGCCGCCAAGCCCTTGCAGGGCAAGATGGTGCCGCTGCGCGAGCTTTACCGCGACATGTATCGCAGGGCGACCGGCTGGCTTCACTGGCCCCCGAATGCGACGTGGAACGCGACCCCAACCGAAATCACTGACGCCCTCAACGCCCATTTCGAGATGCTGAAGGCCATCCACGGCAGCGCCGACGATAAGCCGGAAGACCGCCAGCACGATCCCGAACAGGCAGCGCGGAACGAAGCCGCTGGCCTCGACCCCGAATTTGACCGCGCCGGCCTGCGCGCCCTCAAGGCCAAGTATGGGAGAAAGCGCTGATGCGCACCATCCACCTTCACGGTGCCATCGGTCGCAAGTATGGCAAGAAGTTCAAGCTTGATGTCCGCACCGCGGGCGAGGCCATTCGCGCGCTCGGCGCCAACTTCCCGAATTTCCTCAAGGATATCCGCGACGGTGCTTGGCATGTCGTTCGCGGTAAGAACGTCGATACTGGCTTCAGCCTCGACAAGGACGATATCGCCGGCTTCAACCTCGGCAACGGCGACCTCCATATCGTCCCGGTTGTGGCCGGTTCGAAGCGCGCCGGCTTGCTCAAGACCGTGCTTGGCGTCGTGCTCATCGGCGCGGCGTTCGCCCTGACGGGCGGCACCTTGGCTGGTGCTATCGGCCCCGGCCTTGGTCTGAGCAGCACCGCCCTCGGCGGCATCACCGGAACGCAGGTTGCCCTCTTCGGCGCGGCCATGGCGCTCGCCGGTGTCTCCTCACTCCTGACCCCGCAGGAGAAGAAGAAGGAGAACGGCGACGACAGTTCCTTCACCATGAACGGTCCCGGCAACACGTCCGATCAGGGTGTTCCCGTCCCGCTGGTCTATGGCGAAGTCATCACCGGCGGCGTCATGATCTCCGGTGGTTATGATGTCGAGCGCATCGCCATCGTCGGTAATGGTGGCGGCAGCATCGGCGGCGGGGGCAAGAAGTGACCCGCCGTCCACCCCGCCTCTGCTCTTGCGGCAGCATCGTCGCCCATGGCGCCCGTTGCCATTGTCAGCGCGAGCAGGATCGCGTTCGCGGCGCACGGCACGATCGCGCCCGCCCTAACGCCCGCCAGCGCGGCTATGATCGCCAGTGGGAAGAGGCAGCTCGCACCTATCTGCGCCAGCCCGGCAATCAGCGCTGTGAATGCGGCGCACCCGCCACCCTTGTCCGGCACCGCATCAGCATCCGCCAGCATCCCGAGCTTCGCATGTCGCCCGCCAACTGGCGCCCCGGCTGCCGTCGCTGCAATGCCCTCGACTACATCCGAGAGAGAAGTCCCCGCCGATGAGGGAGCTAACGCACGAAGGCATCACCCAGCCAATCCGCGAATGGGCGTTGGACTACGGCATTCCGACACATCTCATCCGAGATCGTCTTCGCCGTGGCTGGACCGTTGAAAAGGCGATCACCACGCCGATGAACGTCGCTCCCGGTGAACGCTTGATGGATCGCGCACGGCGCCCAAGCGGAGCAAGCAGCCATCGTCGCCGGTTTGAGCATGCAGGTAGGAGCCTGACCGTTACACAATGGGCCGAGCACACAGGCATCAGCTACGCCACGCTCGCGAACCGCCTTCGCTCCGGTTGGCCTGTCGGTAAGGCCCTGACGAAGCCGGTGCGTCGGCAGTCCGATCAGCACCCGGGGGTGGTCTCCAATTTTCCGCCTGTTTCGGGGACCGGCGCGGGGAGCACCGCGCAAGAGACGCCCGAAATAACTTTTTCCGAAGAGGCCAATTCCTGATGAGTAGCGTCACGCTTTCGCTCGCGAAGGCGCATCTGAATATCGACCATTCGAGCGACGATGAGCTTATTCAGCTTTACCTCGACGCTGCCGACGACTGGTTTCAGGCCCAGACCGGCCGCAAGCTCGCTGATCTCTCTCCGGTTCCGGCTGACATCAAGCTCGCGATGATGAAGCTCGCGGCGTTCTATTACATGCACCGCGAGGCCGTTTCCTTCGGCGATGCGGTGCGTTTGGCGCCCTATGGCGTGCAGGCTGTGGCCAATTCCTACCGGGAACGGTGGTTCGGCGAGCCTGCGCCCGAGGATTCCGACGATGAGTTCTGACCTCGACCGGCTCAATCGCCGGTTCGCGGCGGTGCTGAAGAACGTCCGCGAGATGCTTCCGCCTGCCTTGCTGAAGGGCGCGAACGAGGTGGCAGACATGCAGCGCCGCCTCGCGCCGGTGGATGAAGGCGACCTGAAGGATTCCATCACCGTCACGCCGCCCGGTGGCACCACGCCGCCGTATTCGCAGCCGGGCGGAAGCCGCACGGCCGGCGAGCTTGAGGCCATCGTGACGGCCGGCAACAGCAATGTCCGCTATCCGCACCATGTCGAGCACGGCACTTCGAAGATGTCGGCGCGACCGTTTTTCTTCCCCGGCTGGCGCTTCGCGCGTCGTCGTTCCTTGGACCGGATCAAGCGCGCTGGCAGTAAGGCCGTCCGCACCGGATGGGACGCGCCGTGATCGAACCGACGACCGCCTTCCGCGAGGCCATCGGCGACCATCTCGCCAGCGACCCCGCCGTCACCGCGCTTGTAGACCCCGAGAACATCAGGGCCGGCGACTTCGCGCCGGATGAGCTTCCGGCCGTCCTGTTCAGCGCCGGCAATGTCATGATGCACGGCCGCGCATCGGGCGGCCAGTTCGTCGCGACGGTGTTCCTCGACCTGCATATCTGGGCGGTGGAAGACGGCCTTGACCGCGCCCAGACCATCGGCGCAGTCGTGGCGCGTCGCCTTATGGACTGGCCTGCCGGCGTAGGTTTCGAGATCGACGCCTTCCGGCACACCCGCACTGTCTGGCCGCGCGATCCGAATCCCGAGTTCGGCCATGGCGTCATGTCGGTGGAAGCCGTCATCCGGTGGAGCATCTGATGCTCGCGGCCGGCACTCTCTTCCACACCATCACCATTGAGCGCGAGACGAAGACGCGCACGCCCAGCCGTGGCACCGTTTCCGCCTGGACGGAAATCGCCACGACGCGGGCCGAGGTGGCGAAGTCGTCATCCGCCGACTTCCTCACCGGCTTTGGGACGGCCCAGCAGGGCACCGTTATCTTCCGTATCCGCTGGCGGGACGGCCTGACGGGCGCCGAGCGCATCGTCTTCAACGGCCGGGCGTATCAGATTAAGGAAATCGCCGACATCGGGCGCCGCGTTGGCCTCGAAATCATGGCGGTTGCGTCGGCGTCGTGACCCATCTTCGCGGCGTGAAGCCGGCCTTATCCCCTGATCGCGAGCCCCTGACGAAGTCCCCGCCTGCCCCGAAGTGGCTGAGCGAGGACGCGCGCGGCGAGTGGAAGCGGATCATGCCGCGCTTGATCGCCGACCGCATCGTCACGCGGGCCGATCTCACCGGCATCGAGAACTATTGCGTTGCAGTCGGGCACGTCCGCGCCATCGAGCGCACCTTCGCCACGACCGGCACGCTCGATAAGACGCTTTTCGGCATGCAGAACCGCGCCATGCAGACAGCGCGGCAGCTCGCGGCCGAATACGGCCTCTCGCCTGTCTCGCGCGCCCGCGTCGGCAGCAATGCCGGGAACGACGATGACGACGACAACCCGCTGGCGGTGCGCTGATGGCGAGCACCTATCCGGCGTGGATTTTCGACGGCAGTCCGATTGACGACCCGTTCGGCTACGGCGAACGGGCGGTTGAGTTCCTGCGCCGCCTGAAGCACCCGAACAGCACGGCGCCGAAGAACGCTTTCCGGCTTCACGACTGGCAGGAGCGCATTGTTCGTCGCATCTACGGCCCGCGCCATCCTGACGGCCGGCGCATCGTGGAAACCGTCTTTTGGATGATCCCGCGCGGGAACCGGAAGACCAGCCTCGCGGCTGCGCTCGCCCTGCTTCACACCATCGGCCCCGAGCGCGTCCCGGCCGGACAGGTCATCTTCGCGGCGTCGGATCGCGAGCAGGCTGGCCTTGGCTTCAAGGAAGCCGCGAACATCGTCCGCATGGATAGGCGCCTTGTCAGCGCGACCCGCATTTACGACGCTCATAACAGCGCGAAGAAGATCGCTTATCCGGCGCAGGGCGTCGAGCTTCAGGCCATTTCGAGCGACGGCGCCGCCCAGCACGGAAAGACGCCCAGCTTCGTGCTTGTAGACGAGATTCACGTTTGGAAGGGCCGCGACCTTTGGGAGGCCTTGAAGTCCGGCATGGTCAAGACCAGCGGCACGCTCATGGTCATTGCGACTACAGCCGGACGTGGCAGCGAGAACATCGGTTTCGAGCAGTATGAGTATGCCCGGCGCGTCGCGCGCAGCGAGATCGTGAACCAGGCCTATCTGCCGATCATTTTCGAGGCCGAGAACGATAACGACTGGCAGGATGAGGACGTTTGGCACCGGGTTAACCCCGGCTTGACTTACGGCTTCCCCAACCTTGACGCCCTGCGCTCAGCGGCGAAGGAGGCCGAGCATCGACCCGCCGACCGGCACGCTTTCCTTCAGTTCAACCTCAACATCTGGCAGGCGCATTCCCGCGACCCGCTGTTCGACATGGCGACTTATGACGCCGGCACTTTTCCGCTGGACCTCGCCGAGCTGGAGGCGCTGCCGTGTTTCCTTGGCGTGGACATGGCCATCAATGGCGACCTAACGGCCATTGTCGCGGCATGGCGCCACGATGACGGCCGGATCACGATTGCCCCTTGGTTCTTCGTCCCCGGCGATGACCTCATCGGCCGCGCCCAGCGCGACGGCGTGTCCTACGAGCGTTGGCGCGACGAAGGCCATGTGATCGTCACCGATGGCCCGATCATTGATCCCGGCACGGTGGAGGACCATATCCGGGAGCTTTGCGCCCGGTTCGATGTGCGTCAGATCGCCTTTGACCCCCACCTTGCCCGCACGACTATGCAGCGCCTCTTCGACGATGGCCTGCCGACTGTCGAGATGCGCCAGAACATCACGACCATGGGGCCGGCGATCGGCACCCTTGAGCGCTTTGTGAACGGTCGGCTGCTTCGTCACGGCGGGCATCCGGTCCTTCGCCATCACTTCGATAGCGTCGTCGCCAGCCGAAACGACACCGGGCTTGTCCGCATGCACAAGGGCCGGAAGACCGACCGCATTGACGGTGCTGTTGCTGCCGCGATGGCCGTTGCCCGCGCCGCTGCGAACGACAACCGCCGCAGTATTCACGACATGGACCCTGAAGAGGAAGCCGAGTTCTGGACCAAGGTCCACGACCTCGCCGCGTAGGAGTAGATATGGCCGAAGCCGCCGAACAGCTTGTCGTCGCCCTTGAAGCCCGAATCCGGGACTTTGAGAAGAACATGTTGCGCGCGAAGCGAGTTGCGAACGACAACTACGGTGCCATGGAGAGTCGGGCGCGCAGGGCTGGCCGCAACATGGAGCAGGCCATGGCGACCAGCAGCAACGCCATGACCCGCAGCTTGGAAGGCTTCGGCAGGGCAGCGGCCGGCAAGGTCGGCGCGGCGTTCGCCGCGATCACGGCCGGCATCGGCTTGAACGAGCTTCGGAAGACCGCCGACGAATACACCAAGGTCATGAACACGCTGAAGGTGGCCGGCGTGAAGGACGCCGACCTTTCCGGCACCTTCGACAAGTTGTTCGCCAGCGCCCAGCGCAACTATGCGCCGCTGGACGCGCTGGCAACGCTCTATGGCCGCGTCTCGGCTGCCCAGACCACGCTGAAGGCTTCCTCGCAGGAAGTCATGCAGGTCACGGACATCGTCGCGCAGTCGCTTCGCGTCGGCGGAACGTCCGCTTCGGCGGCGTCCGGCGCGCTGCTTCAGTTGGGCCAGGCCCTCGCGGGCGGGAAGATTCAGGCCGAGGAATACAACTCGCTGCTCGACGGCATGCGCCCGCTTTTGGAAGCCGCTGCCGCTGGCTTGGTTGAAGCGGGCGGCGACGTGGCGAAGCTCACCGCCCTTGTGAAGGATGGAAAGGTCTCGAGCGAGGCGTTCTTCCGGGCGATTCAGGCCGGCGCCCCGCTGCTCGAGGAAAAGCTGGCCGGCGCTGCCGTCACGACCGAGCAGGCGATGCAGCGCCTTCAAAACGAGTTCGTGAAGGCCGTTGGCGAGTTCGACAAGGCGACCGGCGCCAGCACTGCCCTTGCAGGTGCGATTGATAGCCTCGCCGGGAGCATCGGCGGGATTGGCACCGCTGCCACAAACGCCGTGGTCGGCGTGCAGAACCTTATCAACAAGGTCGGCGAGCTTGCGAAGGCCCATGCCGGCGCCCAGCGCGCCGCCGCGCTGACTTATCAGGACGAACGCGCCGCCCGCGTGGCGCAGGCCCGCGAAATGGGGCTGGCGAATGCTGGTGGCCGCGAAAAGCTGGCGCAGGAGCGCGCCGCCGCCGATGCTGCCGCGAGCGCGGCTTCCCGACAGGCCGTTTCCGGCTTCCGCCAGTCCGAAATCGACTATTCCAACCGCCTCACCACGACGACGCTGCCGCCCTCGCGGCCGAAGGGCGCCGGTAGCGATATCAAGCCGGTTTCCCTCAAGAACTACGCCGTTCCCGGCGAGGAAGGTAAGGGCGGCGGAGGTGGTGGCGGCTCCGGTGCGGAGAAGCAGAGCCGCTTTGACCGCGACCTTGAATCGATCCAGCGCCGCACCGAAGCCCTGCGCCTTGAGGCCCAGATGGTCGGTAAGGGGCGTGAGGAAGTCGAGCGGTCGAAGATCGCCCTTCAGCTTGAGCAGGCCGCGAAGCGCGATGGCCTCACCGTCACCGACGAAATGCAGTCGAAGATCGAGCAGGCTGCACAGGGCTATGCTGCCGCGAAGATGAAGGTCGAAGACCTGAAGGAGGCGATGGACGGCGTTCGCGACGCGCAGAAGTTCTTCGCGCAGGAAGTGACTGACGGCTTCGTGGATATGATCGTGGAGGGCAAGAGCGCGACCGAGGTTGTGCAGCAGCTTGGCAAGGCCCTGTTGAAGGCTGCCCTTCAGGCCATGCTTATGGGCAGCGGCCCGCTCGCCGGGCTGTTCGGAACGAAGGGCGCGGACGGCGCCGTGGGTGGCTTGTTCGGCTTCCTGCCCAAGCTCTTCGGCTTCGCGGACGGCGGCTACACCGGGCCCGGCGGGAAGTATCAGCCGGCCGGCATCGTCCACCGTGGCGAGTATGTCATGTCCAAGGCCGCAACCAGCCGCATCGGCGTCCAGAACCTTGAGGCCATGCACCGGGGAGCGCTGCGCGGCTTCGCGGATGGTGGATATGTCGGCAGCGCGCCGGCCATTCGGCAGCCGGAACTTTCCGGCGCCAGTGCCGCGCCAGTGCAGGCCATCAGCATCTCGGCCCCGATCACGGTAACGGGGAGCGCCGGAACCCCGGAACAGAACGACGACCTCGCCCGAAAGATGCAGCGAAGCCTTGAGGTGACGATGCGGTCGGTGGTGGCCGATGAGATGCGCCGCCAGACCAAGCCGGGGAACTTCGCGAACACGAGGAACCGCTGATGCCCTTGCCAACGTTCACGCCACCCATCGGCCCGACGCCGGGAACCGCGCATAAGCCGAAGGTGAACCTGCTCAAGGCCGAGTTCGGCGACGGCTATTCGCAGTCAACGCCGAAGGGGATCAACCACATTCGCCGGACGTGCAGCCTGAAGTGGGACGCGCTCACACTCGATCAGATGCAGGAGCTTGCCGAGTTCTTCGAGCGGATGGGCGGGAGCCAGCCGTTCTATTACCAGCCGCACGGCGCACGCTCGCCGGTGAAGTGGACTTGCGAGGACTGGTCGCATCCGCAGGCGCAAGACGGTGTTTGGACCTTCACGGCTGAACTGGTGCAGAGCTTCAGCAACGCCGCGTAGTAGATAGCCCCACGCTGACTCAGAGAAGGCCCAGGACTCGCCTTCGTGCGCTTGCAGGTGGCAGAGGGGCGGCCGGAAGCTGGCGCCCGCTGATGACTCTCTAAACGCTTCCGGGCGGAACGGTCCCGTTCGCCCATGAGATAGGTGACGGTCGGGAGCGGAGCGACCGGGCCGGCGCCCTCTCTATCCGGGACGGGACATCTGGTGCCGGGCACCCTACGCCTTCGGCTACCGGAGGAGTTCCTGCGGATACCAGCGGGATGAACCTTCCGGACGCGCCAGCGGCCGGGCAAGGCCGAAGGCCGCGCAGGCGAGCGCCGCAGGCGCGAGTAGTCGGGACAAGAGCGAAAATGTCCTCCCCCATTTTTCGTAGGTTATCTCTTCTTCAAATACCGACATACATATACATAAGGGAAAATGGGGGAGGACATTTCGGCGGCGGTTTGCCGTGGAAATTAGGGGAGGACATAGGAACGCAGTCCTTGACAGAAAGCGTATACTAGTATACGCTTAATCATCGTCACAGGAGTTTCCATGTCCCCCGCTTCCGTTATGCTGCGCCTTCCGCCTCGCCGGCTCGACCAGTTGAAGACCCTCTCGGCTGTGCTCAATCTGAGTCTCGCCGACACCATCGGCCACATGCTCCGCAAGGAGATCGCCGCAGGTGTTATCCCGGCCATCATCCCCGGCATTATCGTGCAGCGCGCAGGAGACAAGGTGTCTGTTGCGATCGATGACCATCCGGCCACGCTCTACAGCCTCGAAAGCGCGCGCGAGTTCGCTGAGACGATCAGGGCCGTTGTGGACGGCACCGCCAGTCCTGACACGATCAAGGTTGGTGCTTGGTTCCGGGTCCAGCGCGTCGGCATTGGCTTCAAGATCCACCTGCGAATGGGCGGGCCGGAAGTCACCCTTTCTGGCGATCTCGCGCGTGATCTTGCCGACCTGATCGAGAAGGCAGCGATCTAAAAAGAAACGGCCCAGGCGTTGGCGCGCCTAGACCGTTCAGAACTGTTTGATAGCGAGAAAATTCTATGGATACCGACGACGAAAGTCAATCAAACGGTGCATCCACGCGCCCACTTACTTCGCTTGAGTTGGAGGCGCTGGCCGCGCTCGACGCACTAGACCTCACTGTTCCGGCCTCGGAGGACACAACGCCAGCAGCGCCCAGCCCCGCCCCGGCAGCGCCGGCTCTGGGCCGGTTCCGCACGGCGATTAGTCAGGCGAAGGCCAAGCTCGCGAACGACCGGGATTCGAAGCTGGAGGTAAAGCGCAAGGCCGACAGGGACGCCTATGCCGCGCTCATCATGGAGACAGAGAAGCGCACCGTTCGCAGCCATCAACCGCTGACCCCTGAACGGCAGAAGGAGAAGGAGCTGGCGAAGTATTACGCCCAGCCGACGAGCGTGCAGAGCCAGAAGCGGCAGGAACGACGCCAGCGCGCCAAGGAGCGGAAGGCGGGCGCATCGCTCCCCGAAGGCTTCGGAAAGTTTTGACGAGCACCAGCAGTCGCACCGGCGACTGCGCTATAACGTAATCGCCAGCCTCTTAGCGGCGGCTGGTGCTCCGCCAAGACAGATTGCCGGCCCTCACCGGCAATGGCGGATTGAACCCCTCGCGATCGGCAAGCCGCGAGGGGTTTTTCGCGGCAAGAAAAGTAAGTAAGAACTTACTTAAGCTGTTGTTTTTATTTGCTAATTTATCTACGCGGCTATTGCGGCGTGGTTCCGGCCGTGCGAGTCTTCGGCTGCCAAATCACTGGCGCCAGAGACAAGCCTATGAGCCCGATCAATCACGCTTCCTATCTCGCCGACCAAACGCACCGCACGCTGGTTGACCGCCTCGCAATGGCGCACGTCGATCCCGGCCACGATCTCCGCAGCACCATCATCGAGATTCTAGGCGACGCCAATATCTGGCCGATCATGTGCCTTGAGGACCGGCTGGAGGAACGTCAGCGGCGCCGGGCGCGCGGGTTGGAAGTCTAGGAGCGGACCTATGCAAAAGGCGCAGGCCAGCTACCCGCTCCTTGTATGACATTCGCACAGACCCCCTGACTATAACTCCGTTCGTAAGCAATGAACGAAGTTGAAGCAGGAGTTGGGATGGTAACTGATAGCGCCGGACATAGTCCGGTTAGCAGGTGCATTGAGTTTATGCGCTCAATGATTGCCGATCATGAGATGGCTATACAGAGGCATCTTCGCGAAATCGAAGAGTTGGAGAGTAACGACGCGGCTGAGTTTGCCGACCGCACCGCGCCGTTCTCTGCATCCCGCACACCCAATGTGACCAATGGAGATACGAGCATGAACGAGAATACCACGCCTCTGGGGAGTGCGTCGAGCGAATGGGTTCAGCAGAACTTCGACCTTTCCCCGCGCGAGAATGTGTTGGACTACATCGGACATCGCCTCTGCGAGGCGCGTGACCACAGCGGGACCGGGATCTTCGATGTTCCACAGGTCGCGATGGAGATCCTTGAATTCATCGAAGCGCGCGCGAAGGCCATCCACCCGGACGGCTGGCTCGCCTTCGTGAACCCCGACTTCCCTGTCCAGATGTTGGAGTCGTGATGGTGGCGCTCAATCCTGCCCTCCGCGAGATGGTTGCTCGCGCTGCCGCTCGGAGTAGGCGCATTATGGTGCGGCGAGAGGTGGCTCGCGAGGTGATGACCGATGCGATCGCGGAGGAGATTTACTCCGCCACGCCGGACGACGCGGACCTCGACGTGCTCGCGCTGGCCGACACCATCGTGGACCGCTTGGAGTTGATGGGCGTCGAGCTTCCGAAGCCTCGCCTTAGTGTTCGGGCCGCGACGCAGCACACCGCCTAAACCCCAGGGCGAGTTACGACATTAGGCCCGCCGGTGCAGATCGGCGAGCTTTTGATTTGAGTCCTCTAGACGGCTGCCAGCACCCGGATTTATGTCTCTCTCAAAATGAGGGGGACACTATGGCCGACGACACCGTTGCTGCTTATCGCGTGCTTGGATTCCAAGTCGGACAAGGCCCGAATGAGGTTGCCGTGAAGCTTGAGCTGGCAGGCCAAGCAGGCCCGGCCTCGCAGATCGCAATCGCCCTTGGCCCGAAGGCTGCCGCCGAACTAGCCAAGCAGTTGGGCGAGGCCAGCGCAGCCACCGCGATTGCGAAGACACGGGCCAGCTTCAGGCAGTAGGAAGAGCGCCATGGAGTTCATCGCAGGGGTGATCGTCGGCGCGTTCATCGTATGGGCAATCATGCGTCCGATAGCGCGAGCGCACCTTCCGCCGGAAGGTCAGAACGGCCTGCCAAAGACGGACGGCTGGAAAGCCACCTACATCCGCCGACGCTAGCAGCAGCGGCTAGGGTTGCTCGCGGTAGCGCTCCAACGCCTGCCGCTTCAAATCCTCTGGACTCAGTGCCGCATGACCGAAGCCCGCGATGATATAGGCGAGGCGCGTCCGCTCGCGCTGCGCATCCTCCGGCGCAACGTCAGCCTTCACTTCTGCCCAGACTGATTCCAGCGCCGCCTGAGCAAGGGTGAGATCGCGAGAATCGGTCAGCGATGAGAACGGCACATCTTCCCCCACTGTGTTCGGCAGATTGTAGGGAAGCCGGGAGAAGGCACAAGCCGGTGCGGCGCTACACAAAAGCACCCACACTTTTGCTACACAATCGCATACAACTTCCAAGCTAAGCGATTGAAAAATAACAGGAAAAAATAGTGGCGGAGACGGAGGGATTCGAACCCTCGATACCCTTGTGGGGTATGCTCATTTAGCAAACGAGTGCCTTCAGCCTCTCGGCCACGTCTCCGGCGAGAGGCTCTATGCCCGATTGCGGAGCCGTTTGACAAGCCTCGTTGGCAACTTCCTTTGCACAGCCTGTGCATGTGTCCGAGAGAGCCATAGAGCACTCCCGTGTGAAGGGAGTGATCTGATCGTGCGCGCAGCAAGCCAGCGCAGTACACAATCGAGCCTTGCGCCAGCTCGCCTTGCCCCGATGCACGGCAGACACTAGATTGAGGCCGTCCGTTGGGGTGCCGAAAGGCTGAGAGACGTGGTTCGCGTCAACCCATCGCACCTGATCCGGGTAATGCCGGCGAAGGGAACGGTCTTCGGCAGACATCTTGATCGTGCCCCAGGCCGCTGCCTTTCCGGGAGCAGGGAAGAGCATGACGGCGCAACGCCTTCAGTCGGGCCTGAATGTCGCGGTGGTCGGCGCCGGCGTGGTCGGCCTGGCCTGCGCCACCGAACTGCTGGCGCGCGGCGCACGGGTAACCATCCATGAGCGTGGGCCGCGCATCGGCGCCGAGGCCTGTTCCTGGTATGCCGGCGGCATGCTGGCCCCGTGGTGCGAGGGTGAGAGCGCCGAGGAGCCGGTGATCCGGCTCGGGCAGCAGGCCGCCGATTGGTGGGAGCATCATGCCGGTGGCGTCACCCGCCATGGCACGCTCGTCGTAGCACCGAGCCGGGATCGCTCGGAACTGCGCCGGTTCGGCCAGCGCACCAGCCATTTCGAGGAGGTCGACGGCGAGGCCATTTCCGGGCTGGAGCCCGATCTCGCCGGACGCTTTTCGCGAGGATTGTTCTTTGGCGGGGAGTGCCATCTCGATCCCCGTCTCGCGGTCGTTACGCTCGCCGAGAGGCTGCTCGCCAACGGCGCCGTCATTCAGTTCAACAGCGCCATCGAGCCCTCCGATCTCGATGCCGATATCGTCCTCGACTGCCGGGGGCTGGCGGCGCGCGATGACCTGCCGGACCTGCGCGGCGTCAAGGGCGAGATGCTGCTGCTGCGGAGCGATGATATCCGCCTGTCCCGCCCGGTCCGGCTGCTGCATCCGCGCATTCCGCTCTACATCGTACCGCGTGCGGACGGGCTCTTCATGGTCGGCGCGACCATGATCGAGAGCGGCGAGCGGCGCCGCATCTCCGCCCGCGCCATGCTGGAACTGCTCGGTGCTGCCTATGCGCTGCATCCCGCTTTCGCCGAGGCGGAGGTCGTCGAGATCGGCACCGATGCCCGCCCGGCCTTTCCCGACAACTTACCGCGGCTGACGCGTCGCGGCCGGGTGATCCATGTCAACGGGCTCTATCGCCACGGCTTCCTGCTCAGCCCCGCCATGGCGCGGATGGCGACTGAGGCCGTGCTGAACCCGCAAGCAACACCGGAGATGCTGCATGACCTTGCTGCTTAACGGCGCGCCGCAGGATGTCGCGGCGAAGACGCTGGCCGAGGCGCTGGCCGAGCTGGGTTATGGCGGCCGCATCGTCGCGACCGCGGTGAACGGTGATTTCGTGCCCGCCCGCAAGCGCGCCGAGACGGCCTTGAGCGAGGGGGATCGCATCGAGGTCGTCGCACCGATGCAGGGAGGCTGAGGTGGCATCCTTCTATGGTTTCGAGCCGGAGAACCCGCTCTTCCTGGGCACGGCGCAATACCCGTCGCCCGCGATCCTGGCCGAGGCGGTGAAGCGCTCCGGCACCGAGGTCGTCACCGTCTCGCTGCGCCGGGAATCCTCCGGCGGCGCTGGGCAGGCCTTCTGGGCGCTGATCCGCGAGCTCGGCGTCAAGGTTCTGCCCAACACGGCCGGCTGCCATACCGTCAAGGAGGCAGTGACCACGGCGCAGATGGCCCGCGAGGTCTTCGGTACCGATTGGATCAAGCTCGAGGTGATCGGCGAGGATGATACGCTGCAGCCGGACGTGATCGCGCTGGTTGAGGCCGCGCGCATCCTCACTGACGACGGCTTCAAGGTCTTTCCCTACACCACCGAGGATCTCGTCGTCGGCGGGCGCCTGCTCGATGCCGGCTGCGAAGTGCTGATGCCTTGGGGCGCGCCGATCGGATCGGGCAGGGGGCTCAACAACCCCTATGGCCTGCGCAGCATGCGCCAGCACTTTCCCGATATCCCACTCGTCGTTGATGCCGGTATCGGGCTGCCCTCCCATGCCGCGCAGGCGATGGAGATGGGCTATGACGGCATCCTGCTCAATACCGCCGTAGCGAAGGCCGGCGATCCTGCCGCGATGGCGGAGGCCTTCGCGCTCGCCATCCGCGCTGGCCGCCAGGCTTTCGCCGCGCAGCCGATCGAGGCGCGCGATATGGCCGCTCCCTCCACGCCCGTCATGGGCAAAGCCTTCCTCGCCTGAAAGATTGCTCCCGCATGAAGCTCGACCCGTTCTACCCCATCTTCGACAGCGCCGACTGGCTGGAGCGGATGCTGCCGCTTGGCGTCAAGCTGGTGCAATTGCGCGTCAAGGACCGCCCCGAGATCGAGGTCGCGCGTGAGATCGCGCGGGCGAAGACGCTCTGCGCCGCGGCAGGCTGCATGCTCGTCGTCAACGACTACTGGAAGCTCGCCATCGCCGAGGGTTGCGACTGGCTGCACCTCGGCCAGGAGGATCTCGACGACGCCGATCTCGGCGCGATCCGCAAGGCCGGCCTGAAGCTCGGCATCAGCAGCCATGACGAGCCCGAGCTGGAACGTGCGCTGACGGCCAAGCCCGACTATGTCGCGCTCGGCCCGGTTTATCCGACGATCCTGAAGCAGATGCGTTTCGGCCCGCAGGGGCTGGAGCGGCTGGGCGAATGGAAGCGCCGCATCGGCGACCTGCCGCTGGTCGGCATCGGCGGCGTCTCGCTGGAGCGGGCGCCGGGCGTCTTCGAGGCCGGCGCCGATATCGTCGCGGCGGTGACCGACATCACCCTGAACGCCGATCCCGAAGGCCGGCTGAAGGCCTGGATCGCCGCGACGCGGAAGCACGCGGCAACCGCCTGAACACTGTCATCCCGGGCGTAGTGAAGCGGAGACCCGGGATCCATTCCGGAGCGCTTCCGAAATGGGTTCAGGCATGGATCCCGGATCGGCGCGGCTTCGCCGCTTGTCCGGGATGACCGCGAAGTATTGCGACTGTGGAGAGCGCTCTCAGCTCTCCGCCTCGGCCGACATCGTGTGTCCGTCGACATGGCCGAGGCTGCGCTCGGGGTCGAGCCGGTCGCGCACGCGCTGCTTCAGCACCTTGGAATCCGGGAAGCCGCCATCGGCCTTGCGGTCCCAGATCAGCTCGCCGTCGTAATGGATCTGGAAGATGCCGCCGGTGCGCGGGATCAGCGCGACCTCGCCGAGATCCTGCCCGAAGGTCGAGAGCAGCTCCTGCCCGAGCCAGGCCGAGCGCAGCATCCAGTTGCACATCGAGCAATAGGTGATGGCGATGCGGGGGGCGGGTTTGGTCTGGGTCATGATCGGTCACCGAAGCGGGAGGTCGTCTCCGACATCCCGCTTCGCGTGGCCCGATGCAAGTCCGAAAGCTGCATGGCTGATCGGCGATCGACTATGGCTTAAGTTTTTGTTTTTACTAAATAAAATGAAAGATCCTCACACCTCGTCGATATAGCGCCTGCGCAGGTGAGCCTTGAACACCGAGGCGTCCAGCGGCCGGCCGGTCGCTTCGGTGAGCAGCTCGTCGGTCGGGAGCAGCGAGCCCTTGCCGTGGATATTGGCGCACAGCCAGCCGACCAGCGGGCTGAAATCGCCCTTGCCGATGCCGGGCAGGATCGCGCTTTCCGCCTTGCAGGCCGCGTCGAAGATCTGGGCCGCAGTCATGGCGCCCAGCGTATAGGTCGGGAAGTAGCCCCAGCCGCCGGACGGCCAATGGATATCCTGCAGGCAGCCGAGCCGGTCGTTCGGCACGGTGACGCCGAGCAGGGATGTCATCCCAGCATTCCAGGCAGAGGGCAGCTCGGCGAGCGGCATCTCGTCGGCGATCAGCGCCTTTTCCAGCCGGTAGCGCAGGATGACATGGGCGGGGTAGGTCACCTCATCGGCGTCGACGCGGATGAAGCCGGGCTCGACGCGGGTATAGCGATGCCAAAGCGCCTCGCTCTCCCAGGCCGGGCCGGTGCCACCGAAGCTCTCCCGCATCAAGGGAGCGGCGTAGGTCAGGAACTGGCGCGAGCGGCAGGCCTGCATCTCCATCAGCAGCGACTGGCTCTCATGCAGGCTCATGCCGCGCGCGGCGCCGACCGGCTGGGCGAGATAGCTTTGTGGCCGGCCCTGTTCGTAGAGCGCGTGCCCGGTCTCGTGCAGTACGCCCATCAGCGCCTTGGTGAAATCGGCCTCGTCATAGCGCGTGGTGATGCGGACATCGTTATCGGCGCCGCCGCAGAACGGATGGGTCGAGATGTCGAGCCGGCCGCGCTCGAAATCATAGCCCAGCGCCGCCATGAACTTGAGGCCGAGCGCGCGCTGCGTCTCGCTCGCGAAAGGGCCGCCCAGCGCCGCCAGGGCCGGGCGGCGCGCCTGCACCGCCATGGCCTCTTGCGTGAAGCCCGGCAGGAAGGCGGCGAGATCGTCGAATAGCGCATCGATCTTGGCCGAGCGGCCATCGGGCTCGTAGTCGTTGAGCAGGGCATCATAGGCGGAGAGGCCGAGCTTCTCGCCCTTGGCCCGGCCGATCTGGCGCTGGAGGTTCAGGACCTCGGCGAGATAGGGCAGGAGCCCGGCGAAATCGGCATCGGCCCGCGCCTGGCGCCAGCGCATCTCGCAGGCCGAGATCGCCTTGCTCGACGCTTCCACCAGTTCGGAGGGCAGGGCGGTATCGACCGTCCAGACGCGGCGGATCTCGCGCAGGTTGGCCTTCTCCCAGGCGCCGAGGCTACCGTCGTTATCGGCCTCGCCGAGCCAGTCGCCAATGCGAGCATCGGTCGAGAGGCCGTGGCGCATGACGCGCAGCAGCGCCATGCTCTCGGCCCGCGTCTCGGCTGCGCCCTTCGGCATCATCACATCGTTGTCCCATTGCAGGATGCCGATGGCGTTCGACAGCGCGGCGATGCGGCCGAAATGGGCGGAGAGGTCGGAATAGGCGGTCATGTCTCGGCGGCTCCGGCGATTCTGTCGAACTTCATAAAGTACACGGTCATCCCGGGCGACCGCAGGGAGACCCGGGATCCATGCCGGAACGGTTCAGGCATGGATCCCGGATCTCCGCTTCGCTCCGTCCGGGATGACCTGGAACAGCGTTGCAAACTCAGGCGAACAGCTTGGAATACTGCCGCGGCTGCGAGCGCAGATACTGGTTCGGCGCCTTGACGGTGGCCCCTAGCTGGGCGGCAGCGTGCCAGGGCCAGCGCGGGTTGTAGAGGATGCCGCGTGCCAGCGCGACGAAATCGGCCTCGCCGGTGCCGATGATCGCCTCGGCCTGCTCGGCCTCGGTGATCAGACCGACGGCCATAGTGGTGATGCCTGTGGCCTGCTTCACGGCCCGCGCCAGCGGCACCTGATAGCTCGGGCCGAGCGGGATTTTCTGCGTCGCCGAGAGCCCGCCGCCGGACATGTCGATGAAATCGGCGCCGCGGGCCTTCGCTGCCGCGGAGAAAGCAATACTCTGCTCGATATCCCAGCCGCCCTCGACCCAGTCCGTGCCGGAAATGCGGAAGCCGACCGGATAGCCCGCCGGCACCACGGCACGCACCGCATCGAGCACCGCGAGCGGGAAGCGCATGCGGTTCTCCAGCGAGCCGCCATATTCGTCCTCGCGCTTGTTCGAGAACGGCGAGAGGAACTGGTGCATCAGATAGCCATGAGCGCCATGCAGCTCGATCGCGGCGAAGCCGAGCCGTACGGCCCGGCGGGCCGAGTCCGCGAAGGCCTCGATCAAGCGCGCGATGTCATCGTGGGCGAGGGCGCGCGGCGGCCGCGGGTAGGTCTCGAAGCCGATCTCCGAGGGCGCTTCGACCGTCCAGCCGCCCTGATCGAGGCCGAGCTGGCCGCCGCCCTTCCAGGGCTGGGCGAGGGAGGCCTTGCGCCCGGCATGGGCGAGCTGGATCGCGATCGGCATGTCCGACCAGCGGCGCGTTGCATCCAGAGCCTTGCCGAGCGCGGCTTCGGTTTCATCCGACCAGAGTCCGAGATCGAACGGGCTGATCCGGCCATCCGGCTCGACGGCCGTCGCCTCGATGATCAGGAGGCCGGCGCCTGACAGAGCGAGATGTCCGAGATGGATGGTGTGCCAGTCGGTGGCGCAGCCATCCTGCGCCGAATACTGGCACATCGGGGCGATGACGATGCGGTTGGCAAGCGTGAGGCTGCCAAGCTGATAGGGGCTGAAGAGCTGGCTCATGACGGGACAGGGTCTCGGAAGGGGCAGGTTTCCCGCACAGTCTAGAAGCCCACGTGCAGCCAGGGCCAGTGGCTCTCGCGCAAACGCGATGCCCGATGCGTGCAGATGCACCTCGCGCGCACAATGATGTCCGCCCCAGCCTCGGGCGTGCTGAGTTTCCTCGGAACCACACCGTCATCCCGGGCTTGCCCCGGGGATCCATCGAAGGGCGCCGGAGCTTTACGATGGATCCCGGATCTGCGCTGCTCCGCAGCTTGCCCGGGATGACGCTCAGGTTCCGTTGGAAATCAGTATGCTCTAGCTTCGCATCGATTATCCGCTCTCCCAGAGACCGCCATGTCCGACGCTTCCGATTCGGTTCAGCTCACCCGTGACGGCGGCGTCGCCATCCTGACGCTCAACCGGCCGGCGGTGCTGAACGCCATCGACGCCCCGATGGCCGAGCTCTTTCTGACGCAGGTGAAGGCGATCGCGGCCAGCAGCGATGTCCGCGCCATTCTGCTGCAAGGCAATGGCCGGGCCTTCTGTGCCGGCGGCGATGTCTCGCAGTTCCTCGCAGGCCACGACATCGCGGCCGGCATCGAGGCGATCATGGCACCGCTGCACGAGGCGCTGCGGCTGCTCGATTCCCTGCCGCTGCCCTCGGTCGCCTGCCTGCATGGCGCCATTGCCGGTGGCGGATTCAGCCTCGCGCTGGCCTGCGATCTCGCCATCGCCGCCGATGATGCCCGCTTCACCATGGCCTACGCCCGGATCGGCGCGACGCCTGATCTCGGCGGCACCTACCGGCTGGCCCGGCTCGTCGGCCAGCGCAAGGCGCGCGAGATCGCGTTGCTGGCGGAGACATTCGAGGCTGACGAGGCGCTGAGGATGGGTCTCGTCAATCGTGTCGTGCCCGTCGCTCAGGCCCGCGGCGAGGCCCTGGCAATGGCTCGCAAGCTCGCGGCGGGGCCGACCGGCGCCTATGGCCGCATCCGCACTTTGCTGACGGAGGCTCCCGATGCCGCTCTTGCGGATCATCTCGAAGCGGAGCGGGACGCCTTCCGCGAGACGACGGCGACCGCCGATTTTCGCGAGGGCGTGACGGCCTTTCTGGAGAAGCGGCCGGCGGCCTTCACCGGCCGATAATCGTCACTTCCGCTACGCCTGATCACCTTTGCGTGCGTCGCACAATCCACTCCTGAAAAAGCCGTAATCCGGCACATGATAAGCAGGCTTACGATTGGGAGGCCTGCGAATGAAGCGACCCTTGCGGCGGGAACTGGTTTTCCAGCTGGTTGAAACCTCGCGGCTGCTCCGGACCCATGTCGAGCAGCGCGCGCGCCAGCACGGCACGACGCGGGCGCAATGGGGCGTGATGTCCCGCCTCCGGCGTCAGGAGGGGCTGAAACAGGCCGCGCTTGCCGAGCAGATGGATCTGCAGCCGATCTCGCTTGCCCGCCTGCTCGACCGCCTGCAGAGCCAGAACCTGATCGAGCGCCGCGAAGACCCCTCGGACCGTCGTGCCTATCGCCTCTTCCTCACGCCGGAGGGCCGGGCGCTGGTCGACGATCTCGATGCCGTCCGGACCGAGATCGCCCAGGACGTGCTGGGCGAGACTGACGAGGAAGCGATCCTGTCGGCGCTCGGCACGTTGGCCGCGATCCGCGAGCAGATCCGTGCCCGATCCGACGACAAGGCGCCGGCCTCCGCCGGCAACGCAGCCTGAGCGAGTGGACCGATTATGAAGCGTTCAGGATTGATCATTGGCGTCGTTGCCATCGGCCTTGCAGCCGGTGGAGCCTGGTATTGGCATGCGCGTTCGCCCGAGGCGGCGCATACGGCCCGCGGCGGGCGCGGCGAGGGCGCTCCGGTCGCGGTCGTCTCCGCCGCCGCGGCGCAGGCCGATTTCCCGGTGCGCAAGCACGCCATCGGCTTCGTCGAGACGCCGGCGAGCGTGCTCGTGCGCTCGCGCATCGACAGCCAGATCACGGCGCAGCACGTCACCGACGGGCAGTTCGTCAAGGCCGGCGACCTGCTCTTCACGCTCGATGATCGCGACATCAAGGCCCAGATCGCCAAGGACGAGGCGATGCTGGCCCGCGACGAGGCGACCCATACCCGCAATCTCGCCGATCTCGATCGCTACAGGCAGCTCCTGGTGCGTAATGCCGGCACACAGGTGCAGGTCGACCAGGCGATAGCCGATGAGAAGAGCTCCGCCGCCAGCATTCAGGGCGACCATGCGACGCTCGATGCCGACCGGCTCAAGCTGAGCTATACCCGCATCACCGCGCCGATCGATGGCCGCATCGGCACGGTGCAGGTCACACCGGGCAATCTCGTCAATGCCAGCGCCAACAGCAGCGGCACCGGCCTCCTGACCATCACCCAGATGAAGCCCCTGCGCGTCTCCTTCGCCCTGCCGGAGAGCGAGTTGCCGATCTTGCAGGGAGCGCTGGCGGCCTCGAAGCCTGTGCCGGTGACCGCCCGCGTCCCGAATGCCGCCCGCACGGCCACCGAGGGCAAGCTCAATTTCGTCGATTCCACCGTCGACATCGCCTCCGGCACGATCACCGCCAAGGCCGCTTTCGCCAATGACGATCTCAGCCTCTGGCCGGGGCAGTATGTCGATGTCGAGATCATTCCGGAGGTCCTGACGGGCGTGACGGTGATTCCGACCGTCGCGGTGCAGACAGGGCAGAAGGGCCCCTATGCCTTCGTCATGAAGCCGGATTCCACGGTCGATCTCCGCCAGATCAAGGTCGCGCTCAGCGATGGCGAGCGCACGGCGGTGACCGAAGGCATCGCGCCGGGCGAGCGCGTCGTCACCGACGGCCAGATGCGCCTGAAGCAGGGCACCAGGGTGCGCGAACGCGCGGCCACCGGCGAGAAGCCGGCGCCGGCCACGCCGGTTGCGGAGGGGGCACGCTCATGAACGTCTCCGCCTTCTGCATCCGCCACCCCGTCGCGACCATCCTGATGTCCGTCTCGCTGGTGCTGGCGGGGCTCTTCGCCTGGCGCTTCCTGCCGGTCGCGGCCCTGCCGCGCGCCGAGTTTCCGGTCGTCAACGTCTCCGCGCAATTGCCGGGCGCCTCGCCCGACACGATGGCGACCTCGGTCGCGACGCCTCTGGTCAAGCAATTCGGCACCATTGCCGGCATCGATTCGATCTCGACCACGAACTCGCAGGGGGCGACCTCGATCGCGATCCAGTTCGTGCTGAACCGCAATATCGACGCCGCCGCTGCCGACGTGCAGGCCGCGATCACGCGCACTCAGCGGCAATTGCCGATCGAGATGACGACACCGCCGAGCTATCGCAAGGTGAATCCGGCCGATGCGCCGATCATCCTGATGGCGTTGAAGAGCGACGTGATACCGCTCTCGCAGCTCGACGCCTTCGCCCAGCAGGTCATCTCGCCGGCGCTTTCCACCGTCGACGGTGTCGCGCAGGTGCTGATCTGGGGCAGCCAGAAATATGCGGTGCGCATCCAGTTTGACCCGACCGCGCTCGCCGCGCGTGGCATCGGCCTCGACGAGTTGCAACTGGCGATCACCGCGACCAACGCCAACACGCCGGTCGGCACCATCCAGAACTCGGCCCAGCAGCTCACCATCCAGGCAAAGACGCAGCTCGCCGACGCGGCCCAGTTCGCCAACGTCATCATCACCACGCGCTCGGGCAAACCGGTCCGGCTCGGTGACGTCGCCAAGGTGATCGATTCCGTCGAGAACACGCAGACCCGCAGCACCTATGACGGCACGCCCGCGATCGTGCTCGCCGTGCAGCGCCAGCCCGACGCCAACACCGTCGAGGTCGTCGACCGCGTCAAGGCGATGATCCCGGCCTTCGAGGACCAGCTCCCGGCGGCCGCCTCGCTCGCGCTGCTCAACGACCGCTCGACCTCGATCCGCCAGGCCGTGGACGACGTGCAGTTCACGCTGCTCCTGACCATCGCGCTGGTCGTCATGGTGATCTTCGTCTTCCTGCGCCGGGTGGCTGCCACCTTCATCCCGGCGGTCGCGGTGCCGATCTCGATCATCGCCACGCTTGCCGCGATGTACCTGCTCAATTTCTCGATCGACAACATCTCGCTGCTCGGGCTCACGCTCTCGGTCGGCCTCGTCGTCGACGACGCCATCGTCATGCTCGAGAACATCGTCCGGCACATGGAGGAGGATGGGCTCTCCGCCTTCGAGGCCTCGCTGAAGGGCGCGGGCGAGATCGGCTTCACCATCATCTCGATCTCGCTCTCGCTGGTCGCGGTCTTCATCCCCGTCCTGCTGATGGGCGGCGTCATCGGCCGCATCTTCAACGAGTTCGCGGTGGTGGTGACGGTCTCGATCCTGGCTTCCGCCTTCGTCTCGCTGACGCTGACGCCGATGCTCTGCTCGCGCCTGCTCTCTGGCTATTCCGAGCATCACAAGGAGAACGCGCTCGGCCGCCTGCTGGAGAAGGGCTTCGACAAGCTGCTCGCTGGCTATGACGCGGGGGTAACATTCTGCCTGCGCTTCCAGCCGCTGATGCTGCTCGCCTTCTTCCTGACCATGGCGGGCAGCGTCTGGCTGCTCCAGACTACGCCGAAGGGCTTCTTCCCGCAGGAGGATATCGGCCAGCTCCAGGTCGCGACCGAGGCGCGGCAGGACATCTCCTTCGACGCGATGCAGAAATTGCACGCCGAAGTCGCCGAGATCTTCCGCAAGTCACCTTACGTCGCCCATGTCGCCTCGACCGTCGGCGGCAATGGCGGCGGCAGCGCGCTCAATGCCGGGCGCCTCTTCGTCGAATTGAAGCCGCTCGACGAGCGGCCGAAGATCGAAGCGGTATTCGCCTCGCTCAGGCGCGATCTCGCCCAGGTGGCGGGCATCAGCACCTATATGACCCCCGTCCAGAACCTGCGCATCGGCGCGCGTTCCTCGAAGAGCCAGTACCAGCTCGTCGTGCAGGGGCTCGACCAGCAGCAGATGAACGGCTGGGCCGTGCGCCTTGCCGACGCGATGACACGCGACCGCTCGACCTTCGTCGACGTCACCACCGACCTTCAGGACAACGCCCTGCAGGCGACGGTGGTGGTCGATCGCGACAAGGCCAACGCGCTCGGCATCGGCTCCGACATTCTGCGCTCGACGCTCTATTCCGGCTTCGGCGTGCGGCAGGTCTCGACGATCTACACCGCCGGCGACAGCTACAATGTCGTGGTCGAGTTCAACCCGAACGAGCACTGGACGCCGGAGCGGCTGAACGCCATCCGCGTCCGCACCAAGTCCGGCACGCTGGTGCCGCTTGGCGCCATCGCCCGGATCGAGCGCACGGCCGGCCAGCTCACCGTCAACCAGCTCGGCCAGCTCCCGGCGGTGACGATCTCCTACAACCTGCCGGCGGGCGTCGCGCTCGGTGACAGCGTCAACCGCATTGCGGCGATCAAGGACGAACTGGGCCTGCCCAAATCGATCTCGACCACGCTCGCCGGCACGGCCAAGACCTTCCAGGATTCGCTCGCCAACCAGGGCCTGCTGATCGCCGGCGCGATCCTGACGATCTACATCGTGCTCGGCATCCTCTACGAGAGCTTCATCCACCCGCTGACCATCCTGACCGGCCTGCCCTCGGCGGCGGTCGGTGCGCTCGGCGCGCTCAGGCTCTTCGATCTGGAACTCTCGGTCATCGCCATCATTGGCCTGCTGATGCTGATCGGCATCGTCAAGAAGAACGCGATCATGATGATCGACGTGGCGCTGGTGCTGAGACGTGAGGGCAAGAGCGCGCAGGAGGCGATCCATCAGGCCTGCATCATGCGCTTCCGGCCGATCCTGATGACGACGCTGGCGGCGCTGATGGGTACCTTGCCGATCGCGCTCGGCGCCGGCGCCAGCGCCGAACTGCGCCAGCCGCTCGGCATCGCCGTGGTCGGCGGCCTGATGATCTCCCAGGTGCTGACGCTGTTCATCACGCCCGTCCTGTTCCTCTACATGGACAGGCTCTCGGAAGGGCTGGTGAAGCTCGGCGGCTGGTTCCGCCGCAGCAAGCAGGAGTCGCCGACGATCGCGCATCCGGCGGAGTGAGAAGGGCGAGAACGCGCGTTTCCGTCATGGTCGGGCTTGTCCCGACCATCCACGTCTTCCTCGTGCAGTGCGGTGCTTAAGACGTGGATGCTCGCCACAAGGGCGAGCATGACGCTTCTGGAACGACGTCGAGGCTTATGCAGCCTCAGGCCGCGT
Organism: Allobosea sp. FG18; assembly: GCF_057809495.1. Taxonomy (NCBI): domain Bacteria; kingdom Pseudomonadati; phylum Pseudomonadota; class Alphaproteobacteria; order Hyphomicrobiales; family Alloboseaceae; genus Allobosea; species Allobosea sp. FG18. The sequence goes on along the minus strand of NZ_JBMDKB010000011.1, from coordinate 55,883 downwards.
CGAGCCCGTAGAGCGAGTGCAGCGTGCGCACCGCAAGCTCGGTATAGGCCGAGTCGATCAGCACCGAGAACTTGATCTCGGAGGTCGTGATCGCGCGGATGTTGATGCCCTTCTCGGCCAATGCCCGGAAGGCGCGCGCCGCGACGCCCGCATGCGAGCGCATGCCGACGCCGATCGCCGAGATCTTCACCACGTCGGTCGCACCCTGGATCTCCTGGTAGGAAATCGTGTCGTGCTTGCTCTCGAGCAGCGTTCTGGCGCGCTCGTAATCGGCCGTCGGCACGGTGAAGGTGATGTCGGTCGTCGCCTGGTCGTCCGAGACGACCTGGATGATCATGTCGACATTGATATTGGCATCGGCGAGGGGCCCGAAGATCGCCGCGGCGACGCCGGGCTTGTCGGCCACGCGGCGGAGGGTGATCTGGGCTTCGTCCCGGGAGAAGGCGATGCCGGTGACGATCTGCTGTTCCACGATGTCGTCCTCGTCGCAGATGAGGGTGCCAGGATTGGGGTTTTCGGTGTCGTCGAAGGAGGAGCGCACATAGGTCGGCACGCGCTGTGTCATGGCGATCTCGACCGAGCGCACCTGCAGGACCTTGGAGCCGAGCGAGGCCATTTCGAGCATCTCCTCAAAGGAGACCTTGTCCATGCGCCTGGCCTTGGGAACCACGCGCGGGTCGGTGGTGTAGACGCCGTCGACATCGGTATAGATGTCGCAGCGATCGGCCTTGAGGCCGGCGGCAAGCGCGACCGCGCTGGTGTCGGAGCCGCCGCGGCCGAGCGTGACGATACGATGCGTGCGCGGATTGACGCCCTGGAAGCCGGAGCAGACCGCGATCTCGCGGCTGCGGTCGAAGCCCGCGAGGATGCCGGCGCCATCGACACTCTCGATCCGGGCCGAGCCATGCGCGTCGGAGCCGTAGAGCGGGATCTGCCAGCCCTGCCAGGAGCGTGCCGGCAGGCCCATCTCCTGAAGGACGATGGCCATTAGGCCGGAGGTGACCTGCTCGCCCGAGGCGACGACGGTGTCGTATTCGGCCTGATCGAACATCGGGGCCGCTTCCTTGCACCAGCCGACGAGCTCGTTGGTCTTGCCCGACATCGCGGAGACTACGACCGCGACCTCGTGGCCGGCGTCGAACTCGCGTTTGACGTGGCGCGCCGCGTTCTTGATCCGCTCGACAGTGGCGACAGAGGTGCCGCCGAATTTCATCACCAGACGGGCCATGACGGTCTTTTCAATAGCTGTCCCCGGCGAGGCCGGGTCGAAAGGTCGCCCTCGCACTTGCAGCGGGGCGGGTGTAGATGACGGGCGACAGGCGCGGTGTCAATGCGGCATCGCATAAGCGAAGGACCGGTTCATGGCGGCTGCGACCCAGCGCACAGGCTCGACGATCGACCCGGCCGAGGTCGCCCGCTTCGATGCAATCGCCCGCGACTGGTGGGACCCGAAGGGTCCCATGGCCGTCCTGCACAAGTTCAACCCGGTCCGGCTGGGCTATGTCCGCGACGAGGCCTGCGCTCATTTTGGGCGGGATTCGAAGCGCATGCGGGCTCTCGACGGCCTGAGCCTGGTCGATATCGGCTGCGGCGGCGGCGTGCTCTCGGAACCGCTCGCGCGGCTTGGCGCCGAGGTCACCGGCCTCGATCCGGCCCCGACCAATATCGCGGTCGCGCGCGCCCATGCCGAGAAGAGCGGGCTTTCGATCGACTATCGCGAGGAGACGATCGAGGCGGTGGTCGAATCCGGCAAGCGTTTCGACATCGTGCTGGCCATGGAGGTCGTCGAGCATGTCGCCGATGTCGAGGCTTTCGTCGCAGCCTGCTGCGCGGCGGTGAAGCCCGATGGCCTGCTGGTGATGGCGACGCTCAACCGCACGCTGAAATCCTATGCGCTCGCGATCGTCGGTGCCGAATACGTGCTGCGCTGGCTGCCGAAGGGCACGCATGATTGGGAGAAGTTCGTGACGCCGGCCGAGCTCGGCGGCGCCATCGAGGGCAACGGCTTCACGATCGGCACGCAGACCGGCGTGGTCTTCAACCCGCTGACCGGCCGCTGGAGCGCTTCGCGCGACATGGACGTGAACTACATGCTCGCCGCCAGCCGCAGCGGCCGAGGGTAGGTTGCCTGACCGCCGATCGGAGTGATTTCGAGCGCGACGCTTGTCAGCAATGATCCAGCAAAAGCCCGACCAATCTGGCGCTCATTCCTTCTGCCCGCCCAGCTTCTCGCTCGCCGCGGTTATCCGTCCCAGAAGATCGGCCGGGAAGAGTTCCGCGATCCGGGCCTGGGCTTCTCGCCAGGTCGGCAAGGCGCCCTGAAGTCGCCGCAAGCCCTCTTCCGTCAGCCAGACGGCGCGCCGGCGCAGGTCCTTCTCCACTGTCGCGATCTCGATCAGTCCGTCGCGCTCCAGCCCTCTCAGGTTGCGCGATAGCGTCGAGGGATCGAGCCCGGCCCGTGCGGCCAGCGCCGCCATGCGGTCATCGGCGCTCGTCGCGATCTGGGCCATCAATCCGACCTGGGCGAGGCTGAGACCGCTGTCGCGCAAGGCTTCGTCATAAAGCAGCGTCACCCGGCGCGCAGCTTGGCGCAGGCTCAGGCCTGCGCAGCCGGCCGCCAGCGCCCGTAATTCCTCGCGAAATTCGCTTGTCTCTTTCATGGCGAATCTGAATTTACATGTAGATGCAATAATTGCATATACACCTAATTGCTATCAGGGGACCTGCCATGCCCATCGACATCCTGAGCCGTATCGGCGGCACCACGCTCTTGCCGCTGCGCCGGATCGTGCCGGTGAATGGCGCGCGCGTCCTGCTCAAGCTCGAGAGCGAAAACCCGACCGGCAGCATGAAGGACCGGATGGCGCTTGCGATGATCGAGGCGGCCGAGCGCGACGGGCGGCTCCAGCCGGGCGGCAGCGTCGTCGAGTATACCGGCGGCAGCACCGGCGTTTCGCTCGCGCAGGTCTGTGCGGTGAAGGGCTATCGCCTGCACATCGTCACCTCCGACGCCTTCGCCCGCGAGAAGCTGACCCATATGCGCCTGCTCGGGGCCGAGCTGACGATCATTCCAAGCGAATCCGGACGCATGACCGAAAAACTGACCAAGGACATGATCGAGGCAGCCCGCGTCACCGCGGCCGAGACGGGCGCCTTCTGGACCGACCAGATGCGCAACACCGACCAGCTCGCGGCTTATGACCGGCTGGCGGACGAAATCTGGGAGCAGACCGGCGGTCGCATCTGCGGCTTCGTGCAGAGTGTCGGCACGGCGGCGTCCTTGCGGGGGACGGGGGAGGCGCTGCTCCGGCGCGACCCCAAGATCGCCCTGATGGCGGTCGAGCCGGCCGAATCAGCCGTGCTCTCGGGCGGCCCGACCGGCGCGCACAAGATCGACGGCGTCGGCGCGGGCTATGTCGTGCCGCTCTGGCGCGCCGAGCTCGTCGATGCCATCGAGCCGGTTTCGACGGCCGAGGCGACGGCGATGGCATTGCGTCTCGCGCGGGAGGAGGGGTTGTTCGCGGGAACCTCGACCGGCGGCAATGTTGTTGCCGCTTTGCGGCTGGCCGAGCGCCTCGGCCCTAGCGCGACCGTCGTCACGCTGATGTGCGATACCGGGATGAAGTACCTGAACAGCTTCGCGGCCGCGCTCGCGCACTGATGCTCACGGCCGGATGACGGCCATCCCGATCAGCAGCAGCAGACCGGAGCCCGTCGCGATCGCTGCGCGCACGGCCTCGGCCGGAAAGCGCGTGGGAATGCCGTAGCGATGCCACAACCAGGCGCCGGCGAAGGCACCGACAAGCGCGATGCCGGCGTTGAACATCACGCCGAAACCGCCATCGTCGAGCAGCAGGTCGGCGAGCCAGCCGATCAAAAGGGCGCTGAGCCAGATCATCGCCATGACGATGATCGCGGACAGCATGGACATATCGGGCAGGCCGACGAGCTTCAGCAGACCGGGCATCGCTTCTCCTCGGTGCCGCACGGAAGGCCAGCGTTGCAGCAAACGATGAAGAAAGCGCAAGCGCCGGAAAGAAAGTGTTTTGCGCTGCGGTGTGATTCCTTAGGTTAATGGCGCAGCGCAACATATGGTGCATGATCGGCGTCCCAGTCCGATGCTGAGCTCCGGGCCGGGCAACGACGGAAGAGAGCAGGGAGACGACCATGTCGAAGTCGCAGGCCGCCGTGAAGCCGCTCAAGGATCTCTACGAGCTCGACGAATTGCCGCCGCTCGGTCATGTCCCGGAGAAGATGTATGCATGGGCGATCCGGCGCGAGCGCCACGGGGCGCCGCAGGAGAGCTTCCAGGTCGAGGTCGTGCCGACATGGTCGATCGGCGAGGAGGAAGTGCTACTTCTCGTGATGGCTGGCGGCGTCAACTATAACGGCATCTGGGCCGGCCTCGGCCAGCCGATCTCGCCCTTCGATGTTCACAAGGCGCCCTTCCATGTCGCCGGTTCCGATGCTGCGGGCATCGTCTGGGCCGTCGGCTCCAAGGTGAAGCGCTGGAAGGTCGGCGACGAGGTCATCGTCCATTGCAACCAGGACGACGGCGACGACGAGGAGTGCAATGGCGGCGATCCGATGTTCTCGGCCACCCAGCGCATCTGGGGTTACGAGACGCCGGATGGCTCCTTCGCCCAGTTCTGCCGGGTGCAGTCGCGCCAGCTCATGCACAAGCCGAAGCACCTCGCCTGGGAGGAGGCCGCCTGCTACACGCTGACGCTGGCCACCGCTTATCGCATGCTGTTCGGCCACGCCCCGCACACCATCAAGCCCGGCGACAACGTGCTCGTCTGGGGCGCCTCGGGCGGCCTCGGCGTCTTCGGCGTGCAGCTCTGCGCGGCCTCCGGCGCCAATGCCATCGGCGTGATCTCGGACGAGACCAAGCGCGACTACGTGCTCGGCCTCGGCGCCAAGGGCGTCATCAACCGCAAGGATTTCAACTGCTGGGGCCAGATGCCCAAGGTCAACTCGCCCGAATACAATGAATGGACCAAGGAGGCCCGCAAGTTCGGCAAGGCGATCTGGGACATCACCGGCAAGAAGGATGTCGACATCGTCTTCGAGCATCCGGGCGAGGCGACCTTCCCGGTCTCCTGCCTCGTCGCCAAGCGCGGCGGCATGGTGGTGTTCTGCGCGGGCACCTCGGGCTTCAACATCACCTTCGACGCCCGCTATGTCTGGATGCGGCAGAAGCGCGTCCAGGGCTCGCATTTCGCCCATCTCAAGCAGGCCAGTGCCGCCAACCAGTTCGTCATCGACCGCCGCATCGACCCCTGCATGTCCGAGGTCTTCCCGTGGGACAAGATCCCCTTCGCCCATCACAAGATGTGGAAGAACGAGCATGCGCCGGGCAACATGTCGGTGCTGGTCTATGCGCCGCGCACGGGCCTCAGGACCTATGAGGATGTCGCCGAGGCGCTGGCCGGCTGAGACCTCGTGAGCACGACGTTGTTCCAGCCGTCGTCATGCTCGCCCTTGTGGCGAGCATCCACGTCTTGAACACCGCAGGGGCCGAAAGAAGACGTGGATGGTCGGGACAAGCCCGACCATGACGAAGAAGCCCCGTGTCTATGGGGGCGGGATTGATACCGCAGGCTGCTCCGGTATGACAGCGCGGCTCAGGCGGCCCGCTCGCCGGCATTCACCGCTTCCATGCGGTGCAGGAAAGCGTCGACCGACGTGGTCAGCGATCCCGCCACTTCGGCCATGATCTCGGCCGCCTGCCGGGCCTTCTCGATCTCGGTCTTGGTCTCGCCCACGGCGTTGTAGGCCTGTTCGACGCGCTCGGTCGCCTGACGGCTATGATCAGCGGCGGAATCGATGTTGCTCGACATCGCGGCGGTCGATGCCCGCTGCTCCTCGACCGCGGAAACGATGGCATGCGTGACGTCATGGACGTCGAGCACGGCCTGCCGGATCGCCTCGATCGACCGCGTCACATTGGCGGCCGATGCGCCGATCGCGCCGATCCGGGTGATGATTTCGTTGCTCGCCTCAGTCGTCTGCGCGGCCAGGCCCTTGACCTCGGCGGCGACGACGGAGAAGCCGCGCCCGGCCTCGCCGGCACGCGCCGCCTCGATTGTCGCGTTCAGGGCGAGCAGGTTGGTGCGCCCGGCGATCGCCTGGATCATCTCGACGATTCCGGCGATGCCCTGCATCAGCGTGGAAAGCTGTGCGATGTCGGCCATCGCCGTCGCGCTGACCGAGACGGTGTCGCTGATCACCGCGCCGGCGCGATAGGTCCGCTCGCCGATCAGGGCGATCGCGTCGTTGAGATGGCCGGTGCTGGCGGCGATGGCATCAATCTCGCCGGTCGCGCTCGTCGCCGCATTCCGGGCGGCTCCGGCCTGGCTCGCCGTCGTTTCCGCCGTGCCGGAGAGCGAGGCAGCACTGGCGGCGATGCCCTGTGTCTCGCGTCGGACGATCGTCTGAAAGCCGGCCATCGACTGGCGGAAGGTCGCCACGATCTCCATCAACTCGTCGTGCCGGCGGCTCGTTTCGTCGCGCTCCGCCAGGGCGTTCTGCTGGAGTTCGGCACGCTCCCGGCTGCTTTCGATCGCGGCATTGCGGCCGCGCACCGCCTCGGTCAATGTCGCGCCATAGGCCGTGACGTGGCGGGTCATGAACACGAGGTAGAGAGCGAGCAGGATGGCGGCCGTCGCGGCCGTGCCGACGGAAAACTGGGCGAAGGCCAGGACGGTGGTTGCGGCGAGCGTGAGGCCGTAAGTCAGGGCTGCGCGCGGCACGACAACGAACCGGGTCATGCCGCTGGCGATCATGCCGGTGATGACGAGGCCGATCGCGATGTTTTCCCGCGGATCGGCAGTTTCTCCCGCGACCCAGGGCAGCGCGCCCCAGATCAGCCCGAGTATCGGCGCGCGCAGATGCACGATCCGCATCGGCCAGGGTGAACGCTCGTGAAGCCGGGTGCGCCAGGCGGCAATGTCGAGGCCCATCGATAATGAATAGGCCAGCGTCACCCCAACCCAGCCGACCAGAGCAGGCACGCGATCGGGCCGCCACAGCATGGCTGCTACGGCAACCACGGCTGCAAAGTTCAGGATCGCGGAGGCGAACGCGTTGCGCGCGAAGGTAACGAAGCCTTCGTGCTCGCTGTTCAGCAACTCTGCGCTGGCGGTGGGAAAAGGATGAGAAGCGTGCGGCATCGTGAAGATTTTCGGTCGCAAACGACATTGCCCACAGTGCATTGAGGATTGGTTGACGAAGCGGAAAGGAAAGCGTCGTTTTTTGTTAAGGATTGCGGCTGACCGCGTTGGTCCGCTCCCGGAGGCGTCGGGTCGGAGTGATAACTGATTGCAATTTGCAATCAGTTTGCCTATGCAGGGAGCAGCCAAGGCCCGTGCAGGAGGCTCCCGTGTCGCTCACGCTCTACGCCCATCCGTTCTCGTCGTATTGTCAGAAGGTCATCGTGGCGCTCTACGAGAACGCGACGCCCTTCACCTCCCGCCAGCTCAGCCTGGATGATCCCGAGGCGGGCGTTGAGTGGGCCAAGCTCTGGCCGATGAAGCACATGCCGGTGCTTGTCGATGGCGAGACGCCCGTCGTCGAGTCGAGCATCATCATCGAGCATCTCGGCCTGTTTCATCCGGGGCCGGTCCAGCTGGTGCCGGCCGACGCGAAACAGGCGCTCGGCGTGCGGATGATGGACCGCTTCTTCGACAACTACGTGATGACGCCGATGCAGGCGATCGTCTTCGATCATCTGCGTCCGGCCGATGCCCGCGATCCCTTCGGCGTCGCCAGGGCGCGCGCGAAGCTGGACGACGCCTATCGCTGGCTGGACGGCACGCTCGCCGGGCGGCACTGGGCCAGCGGCGATGCTTTCAGCCTGGCCGATTGCGCGGCGGCGCCCTCGCTGTTCTATGCCGACTGGGTCCATGAGATCGACGCCGCCTTCGGCAATCTTCGCGCCTACCGGGCCCGGCTGCTGGCGCGGCCGTCCTTCGCGCGCGCCGTCGAGGAGGCGAGGCCCTTCCGCAAGCTGTTCCCGCCGGGGGCGCCCGACCGCGATTGAGGCTGACATCGACGATGGAAGCATGGGGCTGGCGCGCCGGCGCTCTGTCGGCGGCGGCCGATCGGCGCTAGAGACGGTGAGGTCCGGCGGTTTCAGGTGCCAATGTCTTCGCCTCTTATTCTGCGCGCGATCCCGCTGCTCTTCACCTTCCTCTGGTCCACGGGCTGGGTCGTCGCCGGCTATTCGGCCCGTCATGCCGATGCCCTGACCTTCCTCGTCGTGCGCTTCTCCAGCGCCGCCGCGCTGTTGACCCTGATCGCGCTCGCGACCGGGGCGCCCTGGCCGCGCGGCCGCCGTGCCGTCATCGACGTCGCGATCACCGGCATCCTGCTGCACGGCATCTATCTCGCCGGCGTCTGGTGGGCGGTGCGCCATGGACTGCCGGCCGGCATCTCCGGCTTGATCGCCGGCTTGCAGCCGATCCTGACCGCACTCTTCGCGCCGGCTCTCGTCGGCGAGCGCGTTTCGGGCCTACGCTGGCTCGGCATCGCCTGCGGCTTTCTCGGCATCGCACTGGTGTTGGAGCCGCAGCTTGCCAATGTCGAGCCGGCGGCACTCTGGGGCATCGCCGTGCCGATGCTGATCAATATCGGCGGCATGTTCGCGGTGACCTTCGGCTCGTTCTACCAGAAGGCGCGCGTCGTCTCCGGCGACCTGCGCACGATCACCGCGATCCAGTATGTCGCGGCCTGCCTCGTCGTCCTGCCCTTCGCCGTCGCCTTCGAGCCGATGCGGATCGACTGGAACCTGACCATGCTGCTTGTGCTGGCCTGGTCGGTGATCGTGCTCTCGATCGGCAGCATCTGGCTCTATCTGTTCATGCTCCGGCGCGGCGAGGTCTCGCGCATCGTCACCTTCCTCTATCTCGTCCCGGCGCTCGTCGCGGTCGAGGCCTGGCTGCTCTTCGGGGAGACGCTGACCCCGCTTCAGATCGGCGGCATGGCCGTGACGATTCTCGGCGTCGTTCTCGCCAGCCGCAAATAGGCTTCTCCCCAAAAAGGAGGGTTTCGATTTCCCGCGATCTCCCTTTATGCTGCGTCGCAACAAAGGGAGGGTCGAAGACCATGAACGCCAATACGGCCGCAAAGGCTGAGAATCGGGCGAATGCGATCGCATTGATCGCAGCGGCGCTCCCCGGCTTCGAGACCCTGTTCCGGGAAGCCGTTGCCGCGGTGCGGCAGAAGGTGCTCGTCGACGGCCGGATTTCCTCCGCCCGGCTGGAGGCCGAGCAGCACGCCGCTCATGGCCTGTCCTGGCTTGCGACCTATGTCACGGCCCTTCGCGAGCTCAAGGCCTATGGCGAGCGCCTCGAGGCGGAAGGCCGCTACGGCGCCGTCGAGGATTATGCGCTGCGCATCGGTGCCGGCGAATACGCAGCCCAGATTTTCGGCGGCATTCCGATGAGCCAGGGCGAGATCCTCAGGCTGCCGGCGCTCGGCCTCTCGCAGAAGGCCGTGGCGGCCGCCTGCTCGGATGCCGTCGATGCCCTGATCGCAGACGGCAACACGCCGGAAAACCGCGCCCGCTTCGTCGCGCTCTTCAGCCAGGACCAGGGCGCCGCCAGCATCGGCGATACCGGTCTCGACGAGACGTTGGAGGCGATCCGCTCGGAGATGCGCCGCTTCTGCGCCGTCGAGGTGACGCCGCACGCCCATGAATGGCATCTGGAGAACGAGTACATCCCGATGCCGGTGGTCGAGAAGATGGCCGAGCTCGGCGTCTTCGGTCTGACCATTCCCGAGGAGTTCGGCGGCATGGGCCTGTCGAAGGTCTCGATGTGCGTCGTCTCGGAGGAGCTGTCGCGCGGCTATATCGGCGTCGGCTCGCTCGGCACCCGTTCGGAGATCGCGGCCGAGCTGATCCTCTGCGGCGGCACGCCCGAGCAGAAGGAGAAGTGGCTGCCGAAGATCGCTTCCGGCGAGGTTCTGCCGACGGCGGTTTTCACCGAGCCCAATACCGGCTCCGACCTCGCCTCGCTGCGCACCAAGGCCGTGAAGGAAGGCGATGTCTGGAAGGTCAGCGGCAACAAGACCTGGATCACCCATCCCGTCCGCGCCGACATCATGACGCTACTGGTGCGCACCGATCCCTCGGAGCCCGGCTACAAGGGCCTGTCGATGCTGATCGCCGAGAAGCCGCGCGGCAGCGATGCCGATCCGTTCCCGGTCGCAGGGCTCACCGGCAGCGAGATCGAGGTGCTCGGCTATCGCGGCATGAAGGAATACGAACTCGCCTTCGACGGCTTCGAGGTGAAGGGCGAAAACCTGCTCGGCGGCGTGCCCGGCCAGGGTTTCAAGCAGCTCATGCAGACCTTCGAAGCGGCCCGCATCCAGACCGCGGCGCGCGCCATCGGCGTGGCGCAATCGGCCTTCGATCTCGGCTTGCGTTATGCGCAGGAACGCATCCAGTTCGGCAAGCCGCTGATCGCCTTCCCGCGCGTTGCCGACAAGCTCGCGATGATGGCGGCGGAGATCCTGATCGCGCGTCAGCTCACCTATTTCGCCGCCCGCGAGAAGGACGCCGACCGGCGCTGCGACCTTGAAGCGGGCATGGCCAAGCTGCTCGGCGCCCGTGTGGCCTGGGCGGCGGCCGACAATGCCCTGCAGATCCATGGCGGCAACGGCTTCGCGCTGGAATATCCGGTGAGCCGCGTGCTCTGCGACGCCCGCATCCTCAACATCTTCGAGGGCGCGGCCGAAATCCAGGCACAGGTCATCGCAAGGCGGTTGGTCGAGGAGTAGCAAGGCGCGGCGGCCTGTCGCGCCGCATCGTGATAATTTCGCCAAGATGTCCCGGCTCGGATGCGACGCCGGCCGATGGAGGCCGGGTCAACAGGAGACATCATGTCGAATCGCCTTGCCTTTGCTCTGGCCGGAACCGTGCTCGTCGGCGCGGCGGCCTTGCTGTCCGTCCCCGCTGCAGCCCAGCAAAGCCCGTCTCAGCCCAGCCCGCGCATCAGCGTGACCGGGGAGGGCGAGGTGAATGTCGCGCCGGATATGGCGATCCTGAACCTCACCGTCCTGCGCGAGGCCGAGACCGCGCGCGTCGCGCTCACCGCCAATAACGACGCGATGAAGCAGGTGCTGGCCGCGCTCAAGGAATCCGGCGTCGCCGAGCGCGATCTCCAGACCTCGGGCCTCAGCATCCAGCCGCGCTATGCGCAGCCGGGCAAGGACCGCAGCGGCGAGCCGAAGATCGCGGGCTACAGCGTCAGCAACGCGCTGACCGTCCGGGTCCGCAACCTTGCTGATGCCGGTGGCATCCTCGACAAGGCGGTCGGGCTCGGCGTCAACCAGGGCGGTGGTATCGCCTTCGTCAAGGACGACATGAAGCCGACCCTGACCGAGGCGCGCAAGCGCGCGGTCGCCGATGCGGTGGCGCGGGCCAAGACCCTGGCCGAAGCGGCCGACGTCAAGCTCGGCAAGATCCTCTCGATCGAGGAGCAGTCGATCATGGCGCGCCCGATGCCCTATGGCGGCGCCGTGCGCATGGCCGCCAGCGATGCCGCCGTGCCGCTGGCCAGCGGCGAGAACACCTACCGGACGCAGGTCAACGTGATCTTCGAGATCGCGCCCTGAAAACCTGAACTCAAGCGCGTCCGGCCTGTTCCGGGCGCGGCTTCGCAGCCGCCGAAACCGGCAGGCTGGTGATGATGACGCCGCAGAGCACCCAGAGCCCCGGCAGCAGAAGCTCTGCCGGCGGTAGCTCTGCCAGCAAAAGATAGGCCGCGAGCGTGATCAGTGGCACGCGCAGCGTGTCGGCGCTGCAGAGTTGTAGCGGCGAAGCGTGGCGCGAGGCATTGGCGAGCGCCGCCTGCGAGACGAAGCCGCCGACGATGAGCGCGAGCACAGCGCCGCCGATGACAGCGAACTCGGGCAGCGCGAAGGCCAGCCGATAGGGCTGCCGCGGCGGCGACCACTGTTCCGGTACGAAGAACCAGAGCAGCAGATAGAGCGGCAGTTGGATGGCGTGCATCAGCAGCACGATGGACAAGGTGCTGCGCTGCGCCGCCAGTCGGGCCAGCATGAGATTGGTTGTGGTCAGCATCGCGACGGCGCCGATGGCGATGGCGAGGTCACGGCTGGGGACGGCGTCCAGCCTGAACACCAGGAGCCCGATTCCGGTCGCGAGCACGGCAAGGCCGACCGTTGCACCGATACCCGGCCGGCGGCGCAGGGTCAGGAAGAGTAGTAGCGCGGCGAAGAGCGGGCCCGAGAACTCGATCGTGGTCACCAGCGCGAGCGGCAGATGCGCCAGGCTCCAGATCAGCGCGAGCGAGCCGGCGAGGTGCAGGACGCTGCGGACGACATCCTCGCGCAGCTTCGGGGGAATGATGGCGCGGCGCTGCTCGGCCTCGCCCGCCCAGACGGCAGCGCCGGCGATGGCGAGGCTGCCGACCGAGCGCAGAAGGCCGATCTCGATGACGGTGAGATAACCGGAGAGCAGGCGGATCGAGAGGGCGATCGCGAGATAGGACGCGAGATAGGCGCTCATCCACCCGAGGAAGATCGGAAAGCCTCGGCCTGCCCCGTCCAGGGAATGCCCAGCAACATGCGCTCCAGGATGGCCATTCGCATCGGCACGGAGAGCTGGACCTGACGGAAATAGCCTGCGTTCGGGAGGCTGTCGCATGAGGTGTCGAGCTCCGAGAAGCGCGGAAGAGGGTTGAGGATCAACGTGTCTGAACGGGCGTCGAGAACCTTGCGGGCAGTCAGGGTGAAGGGTTCGCTCTCTTTTTCCTTGTCCACGGCCTCGTTGCCGAGGGAGGCATGGGCGAATTTGCTCATGTCCTGCATCTGGATGCTGAGCACGTCGTGGTCGAGCGTATGGCGGATGTCGTGGACGAGGCCGACCTGTGAGCCGAGATCGGCGAGGACAGTCATCGCCTCGCGCATCGCCGGGTTGATCGGCGTATCCGGCAGGCAGCACAGCGTGAATCGTTTCGGCGGGGAGAGGCGCAGCATCTTCACGAAGGAGATCGCGAAGCGCGCGCGCGAGTCGCTCGACAGCGCGATGCTGAGATTCTCGATCGCACCGCGCATCTGTCGGATCGCGAAGATGTCGACGAGGGCCTGGGTCGGATGCTCGTCGGCGCCGTTGCCGGCATTGATCACCGGCAGGTAGCTCAGGCGCCCGACGCGATAGGGCATGTCCTCCAGATGCGAGCGTACGATGAGCAGGTCGCTGTAGAGCTCGACGGTATGGATATGGTCCTCGATCGACTCGCCGGTCGCGGTGCCCATGCGGCTGCGATCGGTGTCGTAGGCGTCGATCGACTGGTGGCCGAGCCGCGCAGCCGCCGTCTGGAAGCCGAGGCGCGTGCGCGTGCTGCGCTGGTCGAACAGGGTGGCGATCACCTTCGGGCGGCGGCGCGGGGCGGGCGGCTGCTCGGGCAGGGGCAGGCCGGCCTTCTCCAGTTCTTCCTCATGCAGATGCCGCTCGGCGCGTTCGATGATGTCGTCGAGGTCGAAGCGCGACACGGCATCGGCGCTCAGCAGGTCCTTTCCGCTCGGATAGTTCGGGCGTTGCATCAGCTGCCTCTGGCCTCCGGCTCGCGCGGTCGTCTGCGTCCGGGGCGTATCAGGCAACCTGACTGAAGCGGCCCGGTTTGCGCGAGCCGGAGCGCGAGCGCGCCGACCCCATCCGCCCCGTGGGAACACGGTTGCCGATCATGGGCAGCAAATCGGCCGCTGTCATCGGCCGGGCGAAGATATAGCCCTGAATGCCGTGGACGGCGTGCTTTTCGATGACGGTGAGCTGCTCCTGCGTCTCCACGCCCTCGACGATCAGGCGCAGCTTCAGGTCATGCGCGAGCTGGGCGATCGCGTTCATCAGCGAATCCGCCTTGCGCGAGGTGCCGATCTCCTGGGTGAAGGCCTGGTCGATCTTGATCGTGTCGATCGGCAGATGCGCGAGATAGCTGAGCGAGGAATAGCCGGTGCCGAAATCGTCGAGCGCGATCCGCACCCCGAGCGCACGCAGCGCCACGAGCCGGGAGACGACATGGTCGGGATCGTCGATCAGCGAGCTCTCGGTGATCTCGATCGTCAGGCGCTGGGGCTCGATGCCGCTCATCCGCAGCAAGGCCTCGACGACGCCGACGATGTCATGGCCATGGTCGAACTGGCGGGCCGAGACATTGACGCTGACGCCGACGCTGCGTGGCCAGGACAGGGCCGACCGGATCGCCTCGCCCAGCACCCAGGAGCCCAGCACCGTGATGAGTCCGGTCCGTTCGGCCAACGGGATGAAGATTTCGGGGCTGACCATGCCGCGGCGCGGGTGGCGCCAGCGCAGCAGTGCCTCCGCCATGGTCGCGGTGCCGGAGCGCGGGTTGTAGATCGGCTGGAAATGCAGCTCAAACTCGCCGCGGCGGATCGCGTCGCGCAGCTCGGTTTCGAGCGCCACGCCGTCTTCATGCTCGTTGCGGATCGCGTCGGTATACATGACGAAGCGATTCCTCCCGTCGAGCTTGGCTCGGTAGAGGGCGATGTCGACACATTTCAGGGCCTCGTCGATCGAGGCGGCGCAGCCGGCGGGCGCGATGCCCATGCTGGCGGTGGCGGTGATGTGGCGCCCGCCGATGACGCGCTGGCCGGCGAGCATCATGATGAGCCGGGCGGCAAGCGCACTCGCGCCCTCGGCATCGCGCGAAGTCGCGACCATGAACTCGTCGCCGCCGGTGCGCGCCGCGATGTCGCCGACGCCGAGCTCGGCGAGCAGCGTCTCGCTGAAGCCCTGCAGCAGCGCGTCGCCGATATCATGGCCGAGGCTGTCATTGATGCTCTTGAAGCGGTCGATATCGATCGAGATCAGCGTGACCGGGCGGCCGGATGCCGCCATCTGCCGGATCTCGCGCATGAAGCCGCGACGGTTGTAGAGGCTGGTGATCGTGTCGTTGATCGCGAGGTGCTCGAGCTCCCGCATCGTGCGCAGCCGGGCGAGGAAGATCTTGTGGATCATCTGGGCGCTGGAGAAGGTCAGGACGGTGGTGAGCAGGACCGAAAGGCCGATCACCAGATAGGCGGGGTCGCGCGTCCAGAGCAGCGCCAGTGTGAACGGCGTCGCCGCAGCCAGCACCTGCACGCGGGTGATCACCGGCCGCGAGCTGTTGCGCCCGGAGATGCCGGCGAGATAGCCGATCGTCTGGGCGATCGCGAGAGCGGCGACGGGCTCGTAGGTGTAGCGCAGGATGGCATAGCAGCCATAGGCCGAGATCAGGCTGGCGGTCGACCAGGCACCGGCCATGGCGAGGTTTTCCAGCCTACCGATCTGGCTTTCGGTGGCCGTGGCGAGTTGGATGCCCTTGTAGTAGCGATGCGACAGATAGCGGAACACGCCGATGGCGACCATGACCGCCGCCATGGCGTGGAAGGCGATGTCGCCGCCGGTCAGCAATGCGCTCGCCACCATCACCGCCGCGACCGTGACGGTGCCGATGAAGATCGTTCCGGGCGTGGCATAGAGCGCTGCCACCAGCTCCGATTTCATCGCGCTGTCGGTCTCGTGAACGTCGACGATCATCAGGCGTTCCGTCGCTATGTCTGCTTGTCGTTTGGCCTACCCGCTATTCTCGCTAAAAATCTATTAAAGAACTGTATGTCGCTTTGGCGGTTTCGCCGACAAATCATCAATCGTGGCGGATATCGGGAGCTCAGCCGCGCAGCCGGTACTTGGCGAAACCTTCCGGCCCGTCTCCGGCCGGCTCCGCCTTCAGTCCTTCGGGCAGTTTGCCTGCCGCCGTGGGCGAGGTCAGGAAGGTCGCATGGACGCCGGCGGGCAGGGGCGCGAGCGACCAGTTGCCGTCGGCCTTCGGATCGATCGTCTTCTTGCCGAGGATATGGCGCACGATGACGTCGCGGTTGAGATCGGGGGCCTCCAGCACCACCGTCGTCCGCGTGCCCGGGAAGTTGCCGCCGCCGGAAGCGCGGTAATTATTGGTGACGATGAGGAATTCCGTCTTCTCGTCGATCGGCTCGCCGGCAAAGGCGAGATCGAGAATGCGGTGTGCGTCCGGTGCGACGAGCTTGCCGTCATTGTCGTAGCGCGAGGCCTGCGTGACATCGATCCGATAGGTTACGCCGTCGATCACGTCGAAATTGAAGGCGGGGAAGGCGGGGTTGATCAGCGACTGCTCGTCGCTCTTTGCAGGGTCGATGCGGTTGAAGATGCCGGCAGAGCGCTCCAGCCACTCCCTCACGTCGGATCCGCTCACTTTCACGATCTGAACCGTATTCGGGTAGAGATAGATATCTGCGATGTTCTTCAGCGCCAGCGGCCCGGCGGGAATGTCGGTGTAGAAGGAGGGGCCCGAGCGCCCGCCCGACTTGAACGGCGCCGCCGCCGAGAGGATCGGCAGGTTCTTCCAGCGCGTCTGCGCCATCAGCGGCTTGGCATAGGCGATCTGCGCCTCGGCGACGATCTGGATGGAAGGATCGTCCGCCACCAGTGCGAAATAGGAGTTGATCGGCGCGGCCGTGCTGCCCACCGGCTCGCGCATGTAGGTCAGCGTCGCCTCGTGGTCTGCCTTGACCGCGGCCAGGACGGCCGGCTCCGCGGCCGCTTTCGGTACGATCTTGCGGTCGGGCGTGCGCTCGTAGATCGGCTTCGCCTCGACCCTGAAATCGGCGATCTTCCAGCGCTCGCCACGCTTCTCCAGCTCGAGGTCGATGATGCCGAGATGCGAGCCCCAGAAGCCGGGCTGGCAGGCCGGCTTGCCGTTGAGTGAGCCCTTGACGTTGTCGACGCCGGCAATGCCGTCGAAGGACTTGCCGCCGGGAAAGACCAGATGCTGATGCCCGGTCAGGATGACGTCGATGTCCTCGACCTTCGAGAGGTGGAGCGCCGCATTCTCCTCCATGCCGCGCCGCGTGCCGCCCGCGATGCCGGAATGGCAGAGGGCGATGACGAGGTCGGGCTGGGCGTCGCGCAGGCCGGGCATGTGCTTATCGGCGGCATCGACGATATCGGTCGCGATGAGCTTGCCGTCGAGATGGCCCTTGTCCCATTGCATGATCTGCGGCGGCACGAAGCCGATCACCCCGATCTTGAGCACATGCCGGTTGCCGGCTTCGTCCTCGAAGCTCTGCTCGAACAGGCGCCAGGGATCGACCAGCGAATAGCCTCCGATGCGCTCGACATTGGCGCAGACCATCGGGAAATCGGCCTTGGCGAGGCCGTGGTCGAGAAACTCCAGCCCGTAATTGAACTCATGGTTGCCGATCGTGCCGCAGAGATAGGGCAGGGCGTTCATCGCTGCGAGCATCGGATGGGTGTCGCCGGCCTTGAGCCCCTTCTTGTAGGCGATGTAGTCGCCGAGCGAGGAGCCTTGCAGGAAATCGCCGTTGTCGAAGAGCAGGCTGTTCTTCGCATCCGCTTGCGCCGCCTTGATCAGGCTCGCGGTCTTGGCGAGGCCGACCGTGTCGTCCGGACCGTCGCGGAAATAGTCGTAAGGCATGATGTTGACGTGGAGATCGGTGGTCTCCAGCACGCGCAGCTTCAACATCGTTGGGGTTTGCGCGGCGGCCGTCCCGGCCAAGGCGGCACAGGCGGTGATCGCGGCTCCGGCCTTGAGCGTCTCGCGACGGTTGAGACGATGATCCCTTACCATGCCCGGCTCCCACTATCCTTGCCGGGACAGGACGTTAGCATTGCGGCGCGGCCGTGACACTGGGAAGATGGCCGGCTCGCGCGGCATTCGAAAGATGGTGAACGGAAACCGTGATGATCCTGATCGGCCAATATGATTCGCCCTTCGTCCGCCGCGTCGGCATCACGCTCGCACTCTATCGCCTGCCTTTCGAGCACCGGCCCTGGTCCGTCTTCGCCGATGGCGAGAAGGTCCGCGCCTTCAATCCGTTGATGCGGGTGCCGACGCTGGTGCTCGACGACGACGAAGTGCTGTTCGACAGCGCGGGCATGATCGATGCGCTCGACGATCTCGCCGGGCCGGAGCGCGCGCTCTGCCCGCGTAGCGGTCTGCTGCGGCGTCAGACGCTGTCCGCCGTCGCGCTCGCGATGGGCGCAGCGGAAAAGGCGGTCAGCCTGTTCTATGAATTGCGCCTGCACGAGCAGGTCTCAGCCGTCTTGGCGGAGCGTTGCCGCGGCCAGATCCTCTCGGCGCTCGCCGCGCTCGAGCGCGACCGCGCCGGCCGCACGACGCCCTATTGGTTCGGCGAGACGCCCGGCCATGCCGATATCGCGGCAGCGGTGGCGTTGCGCTTCATCGCCGAGGCGCATCCGGGACTGGTCGATGCCGCTGCCATACCGGCCCTTGCGGCCCATGCCGCAGGATTGGAGGCGCTGCCGGTCTTTGCCGAGATATCGCAGCCCTTCGTCGCGCCTGCTTGAGGCGTCGAGCCAATGGTCGAGCCCACCTTTGTCATTCCGGGGCGCGCCGCAGGCGCGAACCCGGAACCCACGCCTGGGGGAGACATTCGATGCGCGGTCAGTTGCGGCTCACCCGGTCGTGGGTTCCGGGTTCTTCGCTGCGCGAAACCCCGGAATGACAAAGGGGGGCAAGTCAGCAGGAAGATTAATCAGCCGGGCGGTGGAAGCCTTCCATGCGCACGCGCCCGTCCACACCCTCGGTCCAGCCCTTGACGCTGCCATCGGCCAGCCGTTTCGCCTTCACCCGGAAGACGTCGCCGGCGATCAGCGGGCTCAAGCCCCGATAGTCGAGCCGGATCGGCGCGCCGTCCGTCAGCGTCGCGATGATGTTGGCGATCAGCGTCGCCTGGATCGGCCCGTGCACGACGAGCCCGGCATAGCCCTCGATCCCCGTCGCATAGGGGGCGTCGTAGTGGATGCGATGGCCATTGAAGGTCAGGGCCGAGTAGCGGAACAGCAGTAGGGGGCTGCCCTCGACCTCCCAGACGAGATCGGCCGGCTCGCCATCGGATGCCGGGCCAGACGCTCCGGTAGGAGAGGCGCCGGGCTGCGCCGCCTCGCGATAGACGATGTCGTGTCGCTCGCGCAGGGCCACGCCGCGCTCGGTCACGTAGTCATGATGGACGGCGACGAAGCAGAGCGGGCCGCTGCGCCCCTCCTTGTAGGCGATGTCGCCGATCCGGGAGCGCCGGATGACATGGTCGCCTTCGCGCAGCGGCGCCAGCGTCTCGATCCGCCCGCCAGCCCACATCCGCCGCGGTAGCGGCACCGGCGGCAGGAACTCGCCCTTGGCGGCATGGCCGTCCGGCCCGCAGGCGTCGATATCCGAGATCGGCGGCGCCAGGCACCAATGCAGCGCCAGTGGCGCCTCGCCCGAACCATGAGCCGCGAGATGGCGGCCGAAGGTGGCCGTGAAGCTCTGTACCAGCCGCGGCGTGACGATGTCCTGCGCTTCCTCGGTCCTGCCGGTCCAAGTGGCGAGCCGGGCGATGTCGATGCTCATGACGGGCTTTCCTCGGTCTGGCGGGCGAATTCGGCGCGCAGTGCCGCATCGTGCTGGCCCAGCGCCGGCACCGGCCGCATCGCGACCCGCTTCCCATTGACGACCGCCGAAGGCGCCAGCACTTCGACCGACCCATTCGGCGTCGGCACGGGCAGGGCGGTTGCGGCGGGATGGTCGATCAATCCGCCGACGCTGGAGACCGTACCGTAGGCGATCGCATGCCGATCGAGCGCCGCAGTGACATCGGCGAAGCGCCGCCCGCCGAGCCGCGTCTGCACCTCACCATCGAGCAGGGCACGCTCCTTCACCCGCAGCACATTGGAGGCGAAGCGCGGATTATCGGCCAGTTCCGGGCTTTCCAGCACCTCGCGGGCGAAGACCTGCCATTCCCGCTCGCTCTGGATCGAGACCAGCACCTCGCCGTCGGCGAGCGAGAACACGCCATAGGGTGCGATCGAGGGATGGGCGAGCCCGACGCGCGCCGGCTCTATGCCGCCATAGCGGCGCGTCAGATAGGGCACGTTCATCAGCTCGGCGAGCGTGTCGAACAGCGACAGCGCAATCGCCGAGCCCGCGCCTGTCCGCGCTCGTTTCAGCAGCGCTTCGAGAATCGCGGCATAGGCCGCCTGTCCGGTCGCGATATCGGCGATCGAGACGCCGATGCGCGAGGGGCCGGAATCGGCGGTGCCGGTGATGGCGGACAAGCCCGATTCCGCCTGGATCAGCAGGTCATAGGCCTTGCGCCGCTCATGCGGCGTGCCCGGCGCATAGCCGGAGATATCGCAGGTGATGAGGCGGGGATGACGCTGCCCGAGCGTAGCGCTGCCGAGCCCGAGCCGCTCAGTGGCACCGGGCGCCAGGTTCTGGATGAAGATATCGGCCGACGCGATCATCGCCTCGACCAGCGCGAGATCGTCAGGCTGGCGCAGGTCTACCCGGCAGGATTCCTTGCCCCGGTTGATCCAGACGAAATAGGAGGACTGGCCCTTGGCGAAGCCGTCATAGCCGCGCGCGAAATCGCCCTCCGGCCGCTCCAGCTTGATGACGCGCGCACCGGCATCGGCGAGTTTGCAGCTCGCGACCGGCGCGGCCACCGCCTGCTCCAGCGCGACCACGACGATACCTTCCAGCGCATTCGACATCAGTATTCCCCAGACAGTCGAGAGAGGAAGAGCGCCCCGGCGCGGCCGAGTCAAACGCGAACGGCTGGTTCGTGCGTGATAGGGTCTCCCGAGTGATTGAAACGCGGCACTTGCGAAGCCGACGCAGCTTGAATCAATCTGTCACGAGCGGGCGCTATGTCGTTGATACGGCGATGAAAGGGTTGCTTCCCAAACCTCGCTCCAGCCGCGTCACATCCTGACGATGTGGCGGATCGTGCGGCCTTCGTGGAGCGCGTCGAAGCCTTCGTTGATCTCGTCGAGGCTGCCCGAGCTGGTCCAGAGCTTGTCCACGGCCAGCCGGCCGCGCTGGTAGAGCTCGATGAAGCGCGGGATATCGCGCGAGGGCACGCAGGAGCCGACATAGGAGCCCTTCAGCGTCCGCTCCTCGGCGACCAGCCGGACCGGCGAGAGCGACAGCGTATGAGCAGGGTTGGCCAAGCCGGCCGTCGTCGTCGTGCCGCCGCGCCGGGTGATCTGATAGGCGAGGTCGAGTGCCTTGACCGAGCCGGCCATCTCCAGTCCGTGGTCGACGCCGCCCTTGGTCGCTGCACGAATGGCTTCGACGGCATCGGGAGTATCGGCCTTGAAGGCATCGGTCGCGCCGAGCGCCAGCGCGAGATCGAGCTTGTCCTGCGCAAGATCGACCGCGATGACACGCGAGGCGCCGCAAGCGATGGCGCCGAGCAGGGCCGAAAGCCCGACGCCGCCGAGCCCGACCACGGCGACCGTCTCGCCGGCCTTGATCCGCGCCGTGTTCACGGCGGCGCCGACGCCGGTCAGCACCGCGCAGCCGAAGAGCGCCGCGATCTCATGCGGGATATCGGCCTCGATCTTGACCAGCGAGCGGCGCGAGATCACCGCATGCTCGGCGAAGGCGGAAACGCCGATATGGTGATGCACCGGCTGGCCATGTGTCGAGAGCCGCCGCCCGCCGCCGAGCATCTCGCAGCGCCCATTGGCGGCATTCCCGGGTTCGCAGAGGGCAGGGCGGCCCTCGGCACAGGGCGCGCAATGCCCGCAGGACGGCACGAACACCATCACGACACGGTCGCCGGACTTCAGGTCGTCGACGCCTTCGCCGGTCTCGACCACCTCGCCGGCCGCCTCATGGCCAAGCACCATCGGCACCGGGCGAAGGCGGTTGCCGTCGATGACGGAAAGATCGGAATGGCACAGCCCTGCGGCACGGATACGGACCAGAACCTCGTCGCGGCCAGGCGGCGCGAGGTCGAGTTCCTCGATCCGCAGCGGGCGGCTCTGCGCATAGGGCGCCGCAACCGGGCTCGCATTCAGGACGGCGGCGCGAATCTTCATGGGTGGGCTCCGGTCTCGGTATCCGCCGCCATCCCGACAGGAGAGGGCGCCGCTGTCAAAGCCTGACGCCTGCGCCGTCAGGCCGCGTCGGTCAGCGTTCCGCCGAGGAAGAGCTGGCCGATGCGCGGATCGGCCAAAATCTCCGCCGCCGGCCCCTGCATGCGGGTGCGGCCGAGTTCGAGTACCAGCCCCTCGTCGGAAATCTCCAGCGCCGAGCGGGCGTTCTGCTCGACCATCAGGATCGAGACGCCTTTGGCCCGAAGGTCTTTCAGGATGCCGAAGGTCTCCTGCACCATCAGCGGCGACAGGCCGATCGAGGGCTCGTCGATCAGCACGAGCTTGGGGTCGAGCAGCAGGCCGCGCACGATCTCGAGCTGCTTCTGCTCGCCGCCGGAGAGCGTCGAGGCCTGCTGGTCGGCCTTGCGACGGAGCGCCGGGAAGCGGTCGAGCGCCGCTTCGAGCCGCTGCGGCATGTCGGTGATCCCCGCGCCGGCGGCGACGGTGCCGAGCTCGATATTGTGGCGCACCGAGAGCTCCGGGAAGATGTTGCGCCCTTGCGGGACATAGCAGATGCCGGCTTCGAGGAGCTTGCGCTGGTTCCAGCCGGTGATATCGCGCCCATCGAAGCGAATGTGTCCTTCGCGCAGCTTGAGCAGGCCGAAGATCGCCTTGAACACGGTCGACTTGCCGGCGCCGTTCGGTCCGATCACGGTGGTGATCGCGCCGCGCTTCACCGCGAATGAGGTGCCGTTCAGGATGGTCATGGCGCCATAGCCGCCGACCACGCCGTCGAGTTCGAGGATCGGTGTGCTCATCGCCGCGCTCCTCAGTGTCCCAGATAGGCTTCGATCACGGCCGGGTTGGCGCGGACCTCGGCCGGCGTGCCCTCGGCCAGCACCTTGCCCTCGGCCAGCACGATCACGCGTGTGCAGAGCGACATCACGAAATCCATGTTGTGCTCGATCACGACGAAGGTCGCGCCCTGTTCGGCGTTGATCGCGCGCAGCCGCTCCTTGAGATCGCCGAGCATGGTCAGATTGACCCCGCCGGCCGGCTCGTCGAGCAGCACGAGGCGCGGGCCGGCCATGAAGGCCATCGCGGCGTCGAGCAGCTTCTGTTGGCCATAGGACAGGCCGCCGGCCTTGGCGTCCGCCAGATGGCCGAGCTTGAAGAAGCCGATCATCTGTTCGGCCTTGTCGGACAGGCCGGCATCGCGCGCGCCGAACAGCCGGCCGAGCATCGAGCCCTGATGCTCCTGGCCCGCGAGGATCAGGTTCTCGCGCACCGAGAGTTCCGGGAAGACCTGCAGGAGCTGGAAGGTGCGGCTGACGCCGAGCCGGTTGAGCGCGGACGGACGCATATTGGTGACATCGCGGCCGTCGAGCCTCACCGCGCCTTGCGATGGTTCGAGCTGGCCGAGGATGCAGTTGAACAAGGTCGACTTGCCGCAGCCGTTCGGCCCGATGATGCCGAGGATTTCGCCTTCGTTCACCGAGAAGGAGACGCCGTTCACGGCCTTGATGCCACCGAAGGCCTTGTGCAGGTCGTGAACTTCGAGGACCGGGCTCATCGCGCGCCTCCGGTCTTGCGCCGGAGCGCATTCCAGCCGCGTTCGATCAGGCCGCTGACGCCCTGCGGGCAGATGACCAGCAGCGCGAGCACGATCGCGGCGAAGATGATCAGGTAGAGCGAGCCGGCGAAGCGCAGCCATTCCGGCAACACGACGCCGAGCAGCGCGCCGACGAAGGGGCCGAAGAGATAGCCGGCCCCGCCCGCGACCACCATCAGCAGCAGGAACAGGCTTTGCGACAGCGAGAAGGGCGAGGGGTCGATGAACTCGACCAGCGGCGCATAGAGCGCGCCCGCGAAGCCGCCATAGGCCGAGCCGATGGCGAAGGCGAGCAGCGTGTAGGCGCGGGTATCGATGCCGAGGCTCGCGGCTCGCACCGGGTTCTCGCGCAGGGCCGTGAAGGCACGGCCCCAAGGGCTGCGGATCAGCCACCACAGCTTGAGCGACAGGATCAGTGTGACCACGACGACGAAGCGGTGGAATTCCAGCGCGCCGAACAGCTTGATGCCGAAAAAGTCCGGCCGATTGATGTTGGAGATGCCGAAGACGCCGCCGGTCAGCCATTGCTCGTTACGCAGCACCAGCCAGATCAGCGTCGAGAAGGCGAGCGTGACGAAGGCGAGGTAATGCGTGCGGACACGCAAAGCCGGGAAGCCGAGCAGCAGGCCGACCGCGAAGGTCAGGAGGCCCGAGAGCGCGAAGGCGGCATACCAGCTCACCCCGTATTTCGTGGTCAGGATCGCTGTGGTGTAGGCGCCGAGCCCCATGAAGGCGGCCTGCGCCAACGAAGTCTGGCCGGCATAGCCCAGCGTAAGGTTCAGCCCCATCACGCCGATGCTCATGACGAGCCAGAGCGAGAGCACATAGGTGCCGTAACGGCCCATCCCGACCGGCGCGAACCAGAGGATGATGGCGCCGAGGATGAGGCCGATCAAGGCGGCATCGATCCGGCCGGTGGCGCGGCGCGGGGCCACCGAATTCTGGACGGCGGGGGCGCTCATACGCGGCGCTCCTCCTTGCGGCCCATCAGCCCTTCCGGCTTGATCAGGATGATGGCGACGAGCAGCACCAGCGGCACGGCGAGCCGGTATTGTGACGAGACATAGGCGGCAGCCAGCGAATCCGCGACGCCGATCAGGATGCCGCCGACGAGCGCGCCGCGCACCTGATTGAAGCCGCCGACGATGGCGGCGATGAACGCGAAAAGGCCGATGGTCTCGCCATTCGAGAACTTCGCCAGATAGATCGGCGAGATCAGAAGCGAGGCGACGACCGCGAGCGCGGCATTGAGCAGGAAAGTCAGTAGCACCATCCGCTCGACGGGGATGCCGAGGATGCGCGCGACGGTCGGGTTCTGCGCCGTCGCCTGCATCTGCCGGCCGAGCCGTGTGCCGCCGACGAACCATTGCAGCAGGCCGATCGCGGCGAAGGCGACAACGATGATCGCAAGGTGCTGCAGCGAGATCGAGGCGCCCAGCAGATTGATCATGTCGGTCGGCACCAGCGAGGGGAAGCTCTGCGCCTCTGCCGAGAAGCCGTCCTTGGCGCCTTCCTTCATCACGATCGACAGCGCCATGGTGGCGATGGCGAGCGGCAGCACGCCGTGCTTGATCATCGGATCGACCACGACGAGCTTGAAGCCCGCGCCGAAGATCAGCAGGAAGACCGCGATCCCCAGCAGTCCGCCGGCCCAGAGCGGCAGGCCGAAGAGCTTGACCGCGAGCAGGATCAGCACGGCCGGCAGCATGACGAATTCGCCCTGCGCGAAGTTGATCGTCTGCGAGGTCTGCCAGACCAGCGTGAAGCCGATCGCGGCGAGCGCATAGATCGCGCCCGTGGCGATGCCGGCAATGAGATAGGCGATGAATTCGGCCATGCGATATGCGCTCGGTTGGAGAGCGTTTCGTGTTCAATCAGCGTGCGTCATCCCGGACGCAGCGAAGCGGAGCTCCGGGATCCATACAGCCGCGACGCCCTTCGATGGATCCCGGGTCGAGCGCTGCTCGCCCGGGATGACGTCGAGGATGAGTTCGCCGCTGGCCGCTTACGGCTTGATCCGGGGCAGGGTGGTGTTGATCACCTGCTTGCCGTTGACGACCTCAGCGAGGAAACTCTCGCGGTCGAGATCGCCGTTCTGCTCGATCACGGTGTCGATCAGGATGCCCGGCTCCTCGCTCGCCTTGATGGTCGCGCCGCGCAGCGTGTCGGCGAGGCCCTTCTTGTCGAGCTTCTTCTGCTTCTCGGTCGCCCATTTCACCATGAACACGGCCATGTAGCCTTTCACGCCGTTATGGTCGGAGGCGAAGCCGTATTTCTCGCGGTAGCGCTTGCCGAATTCCTGCAGGGCCGGGATCGGCGCGTCGGTCGAGAGGCCGACATGGCCTTTGGCGCCATTGGCGGCGTCGCCGGCCAACTCCAGCACCTTGGCGCCGAGCAGGGTCGTCTCGCCGATCATCGGCTTGGTGATGCCCTGCTGCTTGGCGGCGCGCAGGAAGCGGGCGCTCTCTTCCTCGTTCAGATAGACGAAGACGGCATCGGCATTGGCGTTCTTCACCTTGATCGCGTCGGCGGTGAAATCGGCCTGGCCCTGCTCGGTCGAGACGTCGACGGCGACCTTGATGCCCGCCTTCTCGAGTTCGGGCAGGATAGCGTCGCGGCCGCCCTTGCCGAAGTCGTTATTCACCCAGACCACGGCGATCGAGCCGGCCTTGACGGTGTCCTTCAGGTATTTGGCGATCTTCGGCATCGCGGCCGTCTGGCTGAGCGAGGTCCGGAAGATGTAGGGGTTGCCCTGCTTGGTGAAGCCAGCCGCCTCGCCGCCGACGATCTGCGCGACTTCGGCGCGCTGCGAGATCTGCATGGAGGCGCCGATCGGGCCTGAGAAGATCGGTCCGAGGATGGCATAGGCGCCCTCGTCGATGCCGCGCTGCACGGCGGCGCGGGTGTTCCCCGGATTGGTCTGCGTGTCGTAATGGACGATCTCGACCTGCTTGCCGAGGATGCCACCCTTCGCATTGATGTCGGCGGCGGCCATGTCGGTGCCGTTCTTCCAGTTGGTGCCGGCGGCGGCACCCGCGCCCGACAACTCGATGACGTCGACCAGCTTGACCTTGTCCTGTGCCTGCGCGGGCAGGCTGAGCGTGGCGCCGAGTGCGACGGCCATGACCCAGAGCGATTTCATTTCCTGTTCCTCCCGGACGATTCTTGTCGCATGCGCGGTCTTGGATAGCCGCGGCGCCCGCCCGCTTCTTGCCGGGCTTTGGGGCGGGATGTCCAGAGCTCGTAACCCGCGGTACGGCCGAGACTTCCGCTTTGCCGGGGATTGCGCGGCAGCGCTGACCGTTCCGTCCGCTGACGCCTGCTGTCAGCATGCGGCCGGTTCGGCCTGTCGCGGCCGGCGGTTGATGCTAAACAGGGGAGGGCTTTGCCGGAGGATGCCGCATGAAACAGGACCCGTTGTTCGAGCGTCTCTGGGACGGCTCCGCCGCGATGGAGGAATGGACGGCTGCAGTCTCGCATGGCGCGATCACGCAGGTGGACGACAACATCATCACCGTCCACACCACGTATTTCTGCGGCAGCGTCACGGCGATCCGCACGCCGGAAGGCCTCGTGCTGATCGATACGGCCAAGCCCGACACCGCCCGGCAGACGCTCGACGTCATCCGCTCCTGGGACGATGGCCCGATCCACACCGTGATCTTCACCCATGGCCATATCGACCACACCAGCGGCATCAAGCTGATCGACGAGGAGGCGGATGCGCGCGGATGGCCATGTCCGCGCATTGTCGCCCATCGCAATGTCGCCCGGCGCATGCAGCGCTATGTCGACTCGCACGGCTTCAACAGCCTCGTGCAGAGCCAGCAGTTCAACATGCCGGGCTACGTCTACCCGATCGGCCAGCGCCGCCCGGACGAGGTCTATGACGACACCCTGTCGCTGACGATCGGCGGGGAGGGGCTCGAACTCTTCCACGGCCGCGGCGAGACGGATGACGCGACCTTCGTCTGGCTGCCGGAGCGGCGCGTGCTGGCGAGCGGCGATTTCGTCATCTGGGTGTTCCCCAATGCCGGCAATCCCCGCAAGGTCCAGCGCTACGCTGCCGAATGGGCGCAGGCGCTCCGGCGGATGGAGGCGCTCCAGCCGGAAACGCTGATCCCCGGCCACGGCCCCGTCGTCTTCGGGGCGGAGCGGGTGGCGCGTATGCTGAGCGACGGCGCCGAGGCACTGGAGCATCTCGTCCGCGAGACACTGGCGCTGATGAACGCCGGGGCGACGCTCGAAGACGTCCTGAGCAAGGTCAAGGTGCCCGCGAGCTATCTCGCGAAGCCCTATCTGCTGCCGAAATACGACGATCCGGAATTCTTGGTCCGCAGTATCTATCATCTCAATGCCGGCTGGTTCGACGGCAACGCCGCCCATCTGAAGCCGGCCCGCACCGCGGAGCTGGCCGCCGAGCTTGCCGATCTCGCCGGCGGCGCCCGCAAGCTCGCCGCGCGCGCCGAGGCTCTGGCCGGGCAGGGGCAGAACCGGCTCGCCGTGGCTTTGGCCGAACTCGCGGCCGCGGCCGTGCCTGACGATCCGCAGCTCCAGGCAATCCGCGCAGCAACGCTGCGCAAGCTTATCGACAGCGAAAACTCGCTGATGGGCAGAGCTTTCCTCGCTGTCTACGAGCGCGAGGCCGGGGGGCGCTCGAAGGTCTGATGGCGGTCCACTTTGTCATTCCGGGGCTTCGCGGAGCGAAGAACCCGGAACCCACGACCGGGTGAACGGCCAACAACCGCGCGTCAAGCGCCTCGCCAAGTCGTGGGTTCCGGGTTCGCACCTGGGTTGCGCCACGGAATGACAATGGTCTTCGCCTCGCGAAGAGGTGGCTACATTCCTATGGCGAGACCGCCAATTCCTGGGATTTGCGATCGAGTTCGCGGAACAGCGGCAGTGACTGCGTCGCGAAGCGCTTCAGTTCGGCATCGTCGCCCTCGCTGGCATAGCGCTCCATCAGCAAGGCGGCTTCGTGATGCGTGCTGCGCTGGATTTCGACATAGGCTCTGTCGAAATCGGACCCCTGCCTGTCGGTGAGACCGCGCAGCAGGTCGAGCCGGCGCCCGTCCGGCCGGTCGGGCAGGGCGATGTCCGAACGCTTGGCGACGATCCGACGCAGGCCGCTGGTCGCCGCGCCCTGCCTGCTGGTCAGAGCGTGCGCGAAATCTTTGATCGCGGGCGAGCTGGTCTTGTGCAGCGCCAGCGTCGCCGCCTCGATCCCGAACATCTGTACAATCGCCGTCTGGCGCACGAATTCCTGGGCCGGAACCGGCGATTGCGCCTGCACCGCCGAGCCGAACAGGACGAGGCCGGCAAAGCCGCGCAGCAACGCCCGCCGAGAATGATGAAGTATCTGGGGCATGCTCGGGGAACGGAACAGCCGCGGCGAGGTTCCATGGGCGGCATGCCGGGCGCCGGTGCGTTCAGGCGCCTTGTCCCACCTGGCCTGCTGCGATAGCAGGAGCCCGATACGCTTGCTGCCCGGATGCAGAGGAAGTCCCATGCCGACCACCGTCGAGACCATCAGCGATGCGCTGGTGAAAGCCCGCCGCGAGCGTTCCCTGGCTGAGATCGCGGGACTGCCGGTGCCGGCGACCCTCTCCGAGGGGCTCCTCGCGCAGGCGGCGGTCGGCAAGGCGCTGGGCCTGCCCGAGGCCGGCTGGAAGGTCGGCATCGCCGAGGACGGCACGGCGGTTGCCGGCCTGATGCCCGGTCCTTATCTGGCCCCCGGCGATGTCTATGGCGGCGCGATCGGTGCGGAACTGCGCATCGAGATCGAGATCGCGCTCCGGCTCGCCCGCGACGTGCCGTTCCGTCCGGCTCAGGCTTATTCGCGCGCCGAACTGCTCGCCTGCTGCGACAAGGCCTATCTCGGCATCGAGATCGTCGAGAGCCGCCTCGCCAACTGGTCCGGCAATGTCGCCTTTCCGCTCTGGCTTGCCGATGCGATGGGCCATGGCGGCTATGTGATCGGGCCGGAACTCGACATCGCCACGCTCGATGATCTGGCCAGCCTCGGTTGCTTCATCTCGCTCAACGGCGTGACGATCTACGACCAGCCGGCCGTGCACGGAAACGGCGACCCGATGACACCCTTCCTTGCCTGGGCGAACCGCAAGAGCGATGATCTCGGCAGCCTGAAGGCAGGCCAGATTGTGACCACGGGCAGCCTCTGCGGCGGCGTGCTCTCGCCCGGAAAGGGCGAGGTCGTGACCCGGCTTTCGCCGCTCGCCACCGTGACCTTAACCCTTCGTTAGCAGGAACGTTCGAGTCCTTGAGCATTGCGCGAGCCTGTCGCCTGCCTATGATGGCGGCGGGCTTGGGCATGAATTTGCGCGTGGCGGGGGGTTGCTTGGAGGGTGGATGCGGTTCTGGCGTAGGGCAAGGCATGCGGTCGCGCTGAGCGGCAGCTGTGCGTTTGCCACACTGCTGAGCCTGCAGGCTGAACCTGCCCGGGCTTTTGATCTCTCGTCGCTCGACGTGTTCGGCCTCTTCACCAAGAAGGACGAGCCGCCGGCGCCGAGCGCTGCTGCCTTGCCCTACAAGCTCGAATTCGACCTCGGCGAGGCCGACGATGCCAAGGCGCTGACGCGCTCGCTGCAGGACGCCTCGCTGCTCTATCGGCTGCGTCAGGACGCCCCGCCCGACGGCGAAAGCCTGTCGCGCCGGATGGCGACCGATCTCAACCCGATGCTCGATGCGCTCTGGTCGCAGGGCTATTTCAACGCCGATGTCACGTTGATCGTCGATGGTGTCTCGCTCAAGGTCGGGGCCGAGCCCGACGCGGCGCTGGTGCGGACGCTCGAAGCCCATCGCAACCGCGACGCCGTGCCGATCACGGTGCGGGCCCGGCCCGGAAAGATCTTCGGCCTGCGCAGGATCGACGTCGTCGAGCGCGACGAGGCAGGTCCCCCGGCGATCACCGATCCGATCAAGGTCTCTCGACTGAAGGAAGGCGATCCTGCGACCGCCTCCGCGCTTCGGGCGGCGCAGGCGGCATTGGTCGACCAT
Organism: Allobosea sp. FG18; assembly: GCF_057809495.1. Lineage (NCBI taxonomy): Bacteria > Pseudomonadati > Pseudomonadota > Alphaproteobacteria > Hyphomicrobiales > Alloboseaceae > Allobosea > Allobosea sp. FG18. Next base: position 25,344 of record NZ_JBMDKB010000011.1, on the reverse strand, counting down.
ATGCGGGCACAGTCACGGCCGCTCGCCAAGGTCGTCGAACTCCGGCCCGTCGTCGACCATGCCGCCGGCATCATGGATGTGACCTATGTCATCGCGCCCGGCCCGCTCGCCGGCTTCGGCGACATCACGGTCGGGCAGACCGACGAGATTCCGCCCGAGGTCGTGCGCTCCTTCATCTATCTCGAGCCGGGCAACCCCTATTCGCCGAAGGCCCTGACTGACACCCGCCGCTCGATCGCGACGATCCCGGCCGTCGGCTCCGTCCGTATCCGTGAAGGCGACAAGCTCGACGGTGCCGGCAACCTACCGATCTTCGTCGAGGTGACCGAGCGGCCCAAGCGCCTGCTCGGCTTCTCGGCCCGCTATTCGACGATCGACGGGCCAGCGGTGAAGACCTATTGGGAGCACCGCAACCTGTTCGGTGGCGCCGAGCGCTTGCGGCTGGAGGCCAGCGTCTTCTTTGCGCCGCGCATCGACGGTACCAAGATCCAGCGCTTCGGCGATTTCAAGGAATCCGATCTCGGCGGCCGCTTCGCCTTCAGCTTCATGAAGCCGGCCCTCGGCGGCAGCCGCAACGACCTGTTGCTCGACGGCGTCGCGACGCGCGAGCGCGTCGGCCTCAACCGCTATGGCGGCTACACCGCCCGCTACGCCAACGTCACGACGGCGATCCGCAACCGCTTCAGCGATACTTTCTCGGTCCAGGGCGGCATCGAGGTCGAGCGCGGTCAGACCAGCGACGTGCTCGGGCAGGTGGATTATACTCTCGTCGGCATTCCCCTTTCGGTGAAATACGATTCCACCGACAGCTTGCTTGATCCCACGCGCGGCTATCGCGCGACGGCTTCCTTCACGCCCTATCCGACCTTCCTCGGCTCGACTGTCGGGATCTACCAGACCAAGGCGTCGGTCTCCGCCTATTACGCGCTCGACGAAGACGCCCGTTACATCCTCGCCGGCCGCATCGGCTTCGGCTCTGTTGCCGGCGCCAGCCTCGACGAGATTCCGGCGACGCGGCGCTTCTATGCCGGCGGCGGCGGTTCCGTGCGCGGTTATGCCTATCGTAGCCTGTCGCCGCTCGGACCCTACCAGCAGATCATCGGCGGACGCAGCCTGTTGGAACTCTCGGCCGAGGCACGCATCAAGATCACCGATACGATCGGAATCGTGCCCTTCTTCGACGCCGGCACCGCCTTCGAATCGAGCCTGCCGGACGGCAAGCAGAAGCTGCAGATGGCCGCAGGTCTGGGCTTCCGTTACTATACCGGCATCGGGCCGATCCGGGTCGACATCGCCGCGCCGCTCAATCCGCGCAAGGGTGACAAGCCGGTCGCGCTCTATGTCAGCATCGGGCAGGCTTTCTGATGCGCCGGCTCTTCACCGTTCCGCGCCTCGCGCTCTTTACCCTGCTGCTGACGGCGGGCTTCCTGTTCTCGGCGCATTTCGGCGGCTTCGCCCAGAATGCCCAGACCGATCGCGGCGTCATCGCCGACCTGATCTCCAAGGCGCTGTCGAGCAGCACCAGCCAGGTCTCGATCGGCCAGGTCAACGGCGCACTTTCCTCCGATGTCGAGATCCGCGACATCGTCCTCTCCGATCGCGACGGCGCCTGGCTGCGCCTTGACCGCGTTCGCCTGATCTGGACCCGCAGTGCGCTGCTGCTACGCCGGCTCGATGTCGACCGGCTGGAGATCGGCAAGCTTGAAATCCTGCGCAAGCCCGCGCCGCAGCCGGCGGGTGCAGCCCCGCCGAGCAACGAGCCGATCCTGCCGGAGCTGCCGCTCAAGGTGATCATCCGGGCGCTCCAGCTCAACGAACTGGCGCTGGGCGAACCCGTGCTCGGCGTTGCCGCCCGCTTGAGCGCCAATGGCGCCGCGCGACTGGGGCCGCCGAATGAAGGGCTCGACCTCAAGCTCGAGGCGAAGCGGCTCGATATGGGCGGGCTCTTCGACGTCACCATGTCCTTCGTGCCCGAAAGCACGCGCCTGCAGCTCGCGGCCAAGCTCGACGAGCCGGCGGGTGGCCTGATCTCCAAGGTCGCGGGCCTGCCCGGCGAGCCCCCGGTCAAGCTCGACGTGACCGGCGACGGCCCGCTCGATGCCTTCCGCTCCAGCCTCGTTTTCACGGCCGGTCCGACGATCGGTGCCGATGGCTCTGCGACGCTGTCGCGCTCGGGTGCCGAACGCCAGCTCGCGCTCGCGCTCGATGCCCGCATCGAAGGGCTGATGCCGGCGCCGGTGGCGCCGGTCTTCGCCGGCTCGACCCGCCTCGACGGCGCGGTCGGCTTCCGCGACGACAGCGGCATCGATATCCGCAATCTCGCGCTGGTCTCGGCATTGGCGCGTCTCGACGTGCTCGGCCGCTACAATCCCGACAAGACGCTCGATCTGCGCGTGACGGCCGCCTCCCGCCCCAATGCGGATGGCCGCACGGTCGCGTCCGGTACCGAAATCGGCAAGCTCGCCTTCGACGCGGCGATCCGCGGCCCGGTGGCTGGCCCGACCGTCGTCGCGAAGCTCGACGCAAGCGATGCCAGGTTGCCCGCGGGCCAGTTCGGCAAGCTCGCGCTCGCCTTCAATGCCACGCCGACCGGCACCATCGGTGAGCCCGGCACCCGCATCGCCCTGACCTCGGACGGCGAGGCCAGCGGGATCGTGCTGGCCGACAAGGCGCTGATGCGCGCGGTCGGCGACAAGGTCACCTTCACCTTGCGCGGCACCGGGCAGGATGACGGCACCGCCGATTTCGAGATGCTGAAGCTCGCCCTCTCCGGTGTCGAACTGGATTACAAGGGTAAGCTCGGCCAGGCGCGTATGCTCGGTCAGCTCAAGGCGGCGCTGCCCGATCTCGCGCGGCTGAGCGGTCTCGCCGGGCGCCCGCTCGGGGGCAGGGCGGATATTACCGCCGATGTCGATGCGACGCCGCGCCTGAACAACTACGCGGCGACGCTTGCCGGGAAGGCCGAGCGCCTCGCCACCGGTGACGCGGCCCTCGATCGCCTTCTCGCCGGCAGCCTGACCCTTGCCGGCCGCGTCAACGCGCTCGCCGGCGACTATAACGTGACCGGCCTGCGCGTGGCGGGCCAGCATGCTGCCTTCACCGCAGACGGCTCGATCGGCCAGCAGCAATCCGACCTGAAGCTCGCGCTGAACCTGCCCGATCTCAAGCGCGCCGATCAGCGCCTCTCCGGCCGCGGCGACGTCACCGCGCAGATCACCGGCCCGCAGAACAAGCTCGACGCCACGGCCCGCATCGCCGTCGCCAATGCGACCGCACTCGCCCGGCCGATTCCGCGCCTGACCATCGACGCTGTCGCGAAGGACCTGCAGGGCGCGCTCGATGCCAGCGTCACGCTGTCTGGCGAGGTCGATTCCAAGCCCGCGAGCGGTTCGCTGCGCCTCGCGCGCCAGCCCGATGATGGCTGGAATCTCTCGACGCTCGATTTCACGCTCGGCTCCATCCGCCTGAATGGCGGCCTGACGCTCGATCCGGCGAGCCGCGCCGCCGGGCGCCTGACGCTCGCCGCCCGCAATCTCGACGATCTCTCGGCGTTGGCACTGACCAAGCTCGGCGGTCAGCTCGATGTCGATATCGTGCTGGCGGCGCCGGAAGGCCGGCAGGATATCGACCTGACCGCTCGCGGTTCGCGGCTCGCTGGCCCGTCCTTGAGCATCGACAAGTTCGATGCCCGCGCCAATGCCAAGGATATCTATGGCCGCCCGATGCTCGATGCCGCCATCGCCATCGATCGCGCCGTTGCGGCCGGCGAGGCGATCAGTGGCATTCGCTTCGATTCGAAGGGCGCGCCCGATGCCAGCGCTTTCACGCTGAGCGCCAATGCTCGCGGCTTCGCGCTGAAGGGCGCTGGTCGCCTCGTTCCCGGCGAGCCGCTGAAACTGGAACTTGCCTCCTTCGACGCGCGCCGCGACGGCCGCGCGATCACGCTGGCCAACCCTGCCGCGTTCAGCTTCTCGGCTTCCGGTGTCGAGATCGCCAATCTGGCTCTGCTGATCGACAAGGGGCGGGTGACGCTCGATGGCCGCGCTGGCGAGACGCTCGACCTGCGCTTCGCGGCCCGCGACGTGCCACTCTCCGCCGCCAGCATTGCGGTGCCCAGCCTGAAGCTCGCCGGCACGCTGAACGCCGAGGCACAGGTCAAGGGTCGGCCGGGTGATCTCTCCGGCCCGTGGAAGTTCAGGATCGCCCAGCTTGTCACACCCGAAACCCGGCAGGCCGGCCTGCCGCCGGTCGAAATCCAGGGCGAGGGCGCGCTCAAGGGCGATGCCGCCGGCATCTCCGCCACCATCAATGCCGGAAAGGGCGCGAGCCTGACCTTGCGCGGCACCGCGCCGCTCAACGCCACCGGCCCGCTCGATATCGCGGCCCAGGGGCGCGTCGACGCGGCGCTCGCCAACACCATGCTCGCTGCAAGCGGCCAGCGCGTCACGGGTGCGGTCGCTCTCGATATGCGTGCCGGCGGAACCGCCTCGGCCCCGCGCCTCAGCGGCAACGCGACACTGTCGGGCGGCAGCTTCACCGACGCCCTGCAAGGCATTCGCTTCAACGCCATCGAGGCACGGATCGCCGCCAATGGCGACAACCTGACGATCGAGCGCGCCTCCGCCCAGACGCCGAACGGCGGGACGATCTCAGCGAGCGGGCAGGTCAAAGTCGACCCGGTCGCCGGCTTTCCCGGCAATATCCGCATCCGCGGCGATCGCGCTCAGCTCGTCTCCAGCGGGCTGGTGACGGCGGTCGCGGGGCTGAACCTCGAGATCACCGGGCCGTTGGCGCAGCGCCCGCGTCTCAGTGGCCGGGTCGACATCGCCTCGCTCGAAGTCTCCGTGCCGGATCGTCTGCCGGCGACGCTGCGGCCGGTCGACGGCATCAAGCATGTGAATGCGAAGGGCGCTGCCGCCGCACGGCTCGCTGCTGCTCGCAAGACGCAGAAGGCCAAGGGGCGCGGTGGCCGCCCCGCGCCGGCTTTCGATGCCACGCTCGCTTTGACGGTTTCCGCTCCCAACAAGGTCTTCATCCGCGGTCGCGGCATCGATGCCGAGCTCGGCGGCGAGATCCGCGTCGGCGGCACCTCCTCGGCGCCGGTATTGGACGGCGGCTTCGAACTGCGCCGCGGGCGGCTCAGCGTGTTGACGCAGCGGCTCGATTTCAGCCGCGGCCGGCTGACCTTCGCCGGCGGGCTGATTCCCGATCTCGATTTCATCGCCCAGACCAGTGCGGGCGACGTCACCGCCCGGATCATCATCAGCGGCCCGGCCGACCAGCCGGTCTTCGCCTTCACGTCGCAGCCCGAACTGCCGCCGGATGAAGTGCTGTCGCGGCTGCTCTTCGCCCGTGCCTCGGGCTCGCTCTCGCCGTTCCAGGCCCTGCAGCTCGCACAGGCGGCGGCGCAGTTCGCCGGTGGCGGTGGCGACGATACCTTCGAGCGGCTGCGCAAATCGCTCGGCGTCGACAATCTCGACATCCAGATGGGTGCGGGCGGGCCGACCGTCGGGGCCTCGCGCTATATCAGCGACAACATCTCGGTGGGCGTGAAGGTCGGTTCCAAGCCGGAGGATAGCGGCGTCTCGGTCGGCATCGACGTGACCAAGCGCCTGAAGCTCCAGGCCGAGACCGGGGCGGATGGCAGCGCCGCTGTCGGAATCGGGGCCGAGTGGGAATACTGAGCAGGCTTCCTCCGGGAATCGGGCTCTAGAGAGATTCGGCCCGAATTCGATTTCCGGTGGAGCGATTCCCCGGCTTCGCAAGGCAAAAACCGCTTGTGCGGTGCCGTTGCGGTTAATGCTTGGTGAATTTCGGCGGTCAAAGCGTGGCTCGCCTGCAACACCGGTTTCCAAAGCACCCCGTTCACAGGCCCGAGAGGTGGATCGTGGTTGATCGGCGGGGCGGCTTTCGTATGGTGGAAATGCGTCGGGACGTTCCCGGTCGCTGTTTTTCGCCTTCGCCTCCGAAATAGGTCGGTGACGCAGGCGAAAGACCGGGAATAGGCAGGTTCTGCGATCAGGCTGAGAGTCTGGGGCGGGGGCAGGCTGAAGCCCGAGGGTCTCGAAACTCTTTTGGAGGTTACCAAATGAAGCTCGTCAAGAGCCTCCTCCTCGGTTCCGCCGCCGGCATCGCCGCGGTCGCCGGGGCTCAGGCCGCCGACCTTCCCTCGCGGAAGGCCGCTCCGGTCGAATACGTTCGTGTCTGCTCCGCCTTCGGCGCGAACTTCTTCTATCTGCCCGGCACCGACACCTGCCTCCGCATCGGTGGTCGTGTCCGCGCTGAGTATTCCTTCGGTGAGCGTTGGAGCGCCGGTCAGGACGCGTTCGGTACCCGCGCTCGCGGCCGTATCTTCCTGGACGCCCGCAACCAGACCGCTTACGGCACGCTGCGCACGTTCATCCGTTATGACCTGACGACCACCACGGGCGTGTACCGTTATGGCGGCACCAACTCGGCTGCCAACCGCTTCTCGGGCCTGAACGGCGTGAACCAGGACGACTCGATCGGTCTGACCGACGCCGTCATCCAGCTCGGCCCGTTGACCGCCGGTCGTACGGCGTCGATGTTCCAGTTCTACGCCAACGACTACACCTTCCACGGCGCCCGCACCTCTGACCGTCAGGTCAACCTGCTCGCCTACACCGCGTCCTTCGGCGGTGGCTTCACGGCCACGCTCTCGCTCGAAGATCCGCGTACGACTGGTCGTCTCGGTACCGCCGCCTTCACCGGTGGCTACGCTGGCATGACCTATCCTGACGTCGTCGGTCAGATTCGTGTCGATCAGGGCTGGGGTTCGGCTTCGCTGTCGGGTGCCTTCGGTGACCGCAGCACCTACAGCAACCCGTATGCTCCGACCTTCGGCACCGGCGCCAAGCAGGACGAGATGGGCTGGGCTGTCCAGGCTGGTGTGAAGATCAACCTGCCGATGCTCGCCGCTGGCGATGCCTTGTTCGTGCAGGCTGCCTACGCTGACGGCGCTCTCGAGTATATCGGTTGGGGTTCCAACGCCGGTCACGGCCGCGTTGCCGCCTACCCGGTCGGCAACTATGGTGTCGAGTTCGGTCGCCTGAAGTCGAACACCGGCTACACGATCCTCGCCGCCATGCGCCACTACTGGACCCCGGCGATCCGTTCGGACTTCCTGGTCTCGTACTCGGCTCTCCAGACGGCTGGCTTCATCCCCGGCTCCACCAAGTCCTACGACCCGAAGGAGCTGGTCGCCAGCGCCAACCTGGTGTGGTCGCCGGTCTCCGGCCTCGACATCGGCGTCGAGGTTCTGTACGCCCGCACCGAGTTCGGTGGTCGTATCCCGGACGCCAAGGCCTTCGCCATCAACGGCAAGACCATCAAGTCGGACGACTCCTGGAGCGGCCGTCTGCGCATCCAGCGCGACTTCTGATCGGTTTCCGATCTCTAGTCAGGAAGCCCCGGGGAAACCCGGGGCTTCTTTTTTTTATGTGGGTTTCCCGGCTTCGCTGTTGACGGAGCCTACTCGCCCGGCCTGATCTGGCAGGGGCGTTCCGGCCGCGATCCCAGAAGGGCGCGGCTTCGATCGTCCGTTGAATCGATATCTGCGGATCGCTCGACAAGTCCTTGAGAAAACGAGAGCGATCCCGACAGGGGATACCCGCACCGACACCGGGTCGGCGTGGGGCAGGGGGCGGTGCATGTCTCAACCAGCGCGTTGGCTCTGGGGGCTGATCCCACTGGGCTTGTTGTGGGGAGCCGGGAATCTCGCGCTCGATCCCGCGATCGAGCGCGATGTCGGTCTGCGCGCCGAGCAGGCCGTGGCGGCCGTGGCCGGTACGACGCCGGGCGCCCGTCCGGTCGTTGCCCAGGTCGATGGTCGGGATGTCACCATCGGCGGCGAAGTCCTGTCCTCCGACGGCGCGAGCAAGGCGATGGCCCGGCTGCACGGCGAATTCGGTGTGCGCCGGACGCTCGGCGGGCTGTCGCAGGTCGTCGCTCAGAAGCCCTATTCCTGGTTCGTCAGTCGCCAGCCCGACATGGTGACGCTCGGTGGCTTCGTGCCGGATCTCGACACTGCGGCGGCCAATATGGCGGTGGCATCGGCGGCCTTGCCCGGTCTGCGGATCGACGACCGGCAGACGGTCGCCTTCGGCGCACCTGAGGGGTTTGCCGCGATGGCGGTGGCGATGCTCGCCGAACTGCCGAAACTGGCTTCGGGGCGGATCGCCCTTGACGATGGCCGTTTCTGCATCGAGGGCAAGGCGGTCAGCTCGGATGCGTTCCTGGCCCTCGAAGCCGCGCTGGCCCAGGCGGAGCGCCCCGGCTTCCGCGCCGTGAAATGCGATCTCGAACCGCCAATCGTGACGCCCTATCGCTGGAGCGCCGAGCATGAGGCCGGCGGCGCGGTTGTCGTGCGCGGGTTCTATCCCGACCAGGACGTGCGCCGGCAGGTGCTGGCAGCGGCACGGCAGGCGCTCGGCGCAAGCGTTGCCCTTCGCGACGAGATGAAGCCGGCGCTCGGCGCACCATCGGCCTTTCTCGCGAAGATCGCGCGTGCGGTCGGGGATCTGGCGCGGCTGCGGCAGGGCAAGGTCGAGATCAACGGCGACGCCTACACTCTGGCCGGGAAGGGGCCTGAGACCTACGAGGCCTGCCAGGCCTTGCGCCTGCAGGTCGCCCAGATGGATGGTCCGGATTCGGTGGCGCAGGCTGCAATCGAATGTCCGCCCGCTCCGCCGCCGGTGCCGGTGGTGGTGCCGCTTCCGGAGGTGCCGGGGCTGATCCTGCACGATGTCTTGCCTGCTTCGCCGAAGCCGGAAGGCGCTGCAGCATCACCCGAACCCGCACCGGCGCCTGCGCCACCGCAAACGCCTGTCCCCACGCCGCCTGCAGGTGTGCCGATGACAACTCCGCGCGCGGTTGCGCCCGTGCCTCTGGATTGGAGCGCGGTTCGCAGCGATGGCGGCGTCCGGTTGAACGGCAAGCTGCCGGACGAGGTTGTGCGCGCGAACATTCTCGCCGCCGCGCGCGGCCTCTTCGGCGCAGCGACCGTCGATGACCGGATGGCCATCGAGCCGGCCTTGCGGTCGGAACTCGACTTGCCGGCCTCGACCGTCTTTGCGCTCGAGGCCCTCTCGAAGCTCAAGACCGGCTCCGTGACGATCCGCGAAAAGGCTTTCGCGATCGCGGGCGAGATCGCGGACGCCGCGAGCCTGGCGGCGCTGCGCGATCTTCTCGCCCGCAACGCTCCCGCCGGCCTGGCATTGGCCAACCTGCCGGACAGCGTCGTCGTGCGGCCCTACGGGCTCTCGCTCGCGGCGGACCGGACCGGCCTGAGGCTCTCCGGATACCTGCCCGATCAGGCGACGCAAGCAGCGCTGCGGGCACTGGTCGGCGATTCCCCGCTGAAGGATCGCTTCGAGGACACGACGATCGTCGTCCCCGGAGCCCCCACTGGCTTCGCCGCAACGGTACGGGCGGTGCTCGCCGATCTTCTGCGCCTCGATCTCGGTTCGGCGTCGGTCGTGAACGATCAGGTGACGCTGCGCGGCCTGACCTGCCGCGACCTGATCAAGAGCGAGATCGAGACCAGTGCCGCGACCGGCTTGCCGCAAGGCTTCAAGGTCGACGCCGCCGTCAGCCTGCGGCAGACCGGCTGCGTCGTCGATCCGCCGGCGAGCTGCCAGAACGATCTCGACGGGCTGACCAGGCGCAATACCGTCCTGTTCGGTCAGGGAACCTCGGTCGTCGAACTCGACGCCACGACCGAGCGCGTGATCGGCGAGGCCGCGGCCATTCTGCAGAAATGCCCCGGCTCCCCGGTCGTGATCGAAGGTCATGCCAATCGCGACGGCGAGCGGCGCGGCTTCGACAATATGGACCTGTCGCTGCGCCGGGCCTTGCGCGTGCGCGATGAACTGGCGCGGCGCGGCATCGAACCCGGTCAGCTTGCGGTCAAGGGCTATGGCAGCACCCGCCCGCTCGTGCCGCATGAGGCGCCGGAGGCCCGGGCGATGAACCGCCGCGTGCAGTTCACGGTCGCGAAATAGGAGGCCGGCATGCTCTATCTCGCCAGCCAGTTCGTCTGGTTCCTGCTCGCCGCCTTCGGCCTGGGCTTCGCCATGGGCTGGATCAGCCATGACGGCGGCAAGGCCCGTTTCTGGAGCGGTGCCTGGAGCGTGCTGGCCGCGCTCTGGATTGCCGGTGCTGCCTCGACCTGGCTCCAGCTCCTGAACGGCATGCCGGCGACCTGGGTCGAGACGGCATTGCTGTTTGTCGCCGCCTATTGGGCGGGGTGCGCTTGTGCCGGTCTGGTGCGGAAGCCGGGGGATTCGCAGGGCTCGCAGCCGAGTGCCGCGCCCGTCGGAGCCCCGCATTCGGCCGGTGCGTCGCCCTCTGCACCAACGGCGCCGGCTGCCGCATTGCCGGTCCGCCTGCCGCCGGTCGAGAACGAAACCGAGCTGCCCGGCCAGCGTCCGACCGGGCTCGTCACGGCCCGCGACGACACGCCCGACGATCTGAAGCTGGTCAAGGGCATCGGCCGGCAGAACGAGGGTCGCCTTCACGGCCTCGGCATCTGGCATTTCGAGCAGATCGCCGGCTGGACGCCGGAGAATGTCGAATGGGTTGGCGGCTATCTCGCCTTTCCCGGCCGCATCGAGCGTGAGGACTGGGTCGGGCAGGCCAAGCTTCTGGCGGCCGGGACAGAGACGGAGTTCGCCAGGCGAGCCAAGGCCGGCGAGGTCGAAACCTCGCGCGACGATGGCACGGCGGTGCAGGGCAATGTCGCCGGGATCGTCGAGGACAAGGCCGAACGCCCGAAGCCCTGAACCGCATCAGATCGCGCGGCGCTCGGCCCGCGCGATCAGCTTGACGATCCGCCGGATCATGTCCTTGCTGCCGAGCAGCGGGGCGTGGCCCTGTCCGGGCGCGGTATGGACCTCGCAATCGGGATGGCGCTCCGCCATCTCCTCCAGCGTCTTCTCCGCCAGAAGGTCGGAGTTGGCGCCGCGGATCGCCAGCATCGGCACGGCCTTGAGCGCGTCGAAATAGGTCCAGAGCACTGGCAGCGGCGCTTCGAGATCGAGTTCCTCCAAGACCTTCATCAGCCTGACGTCGTAATCGGGCCTCAACGCGCCGTCGCGATCGGTCCAGGTGCGGCGCGCCATCATCTCCCACTCCGCCTCGCCGAGGATCGGGAACTGCTGGTCGGAAAGCCGCTTCAGGATCTCGGCGCCTTCCTGGAAGCTGCGCGGCACCGGCAGCTTGCCGACATAGCCGCGGATGCGCAGCAGGCCGCGCGCATCGATCACCGGGCCGACATCGTTGAAGACGACGCCGCGGATCATGGCGGGCCGCGTTGCCGCCAGCGCCATGGTGAGCAGGCCGCCGCGCGAGGTGCCGACGAAGACGGCCTGTTCGATGCCGCTTGCGACGAGCACCTGGACGAGATCGTCGAGCTCTATGCGGATGTCGTAGTTCTTCCAGTTCTTGTCGTATTCCGAGAGCCCTCGGCCGCGATAGTCGAGCGCCAGCACGCGGCGCGGCTTGTCCTCGTCCTGCGACAGGGCGATCGCCAGTTCGTGGAAGTCGGCAGCAGTGCGGGCGAAGCCGGGCAGGCAGATAACCGGCAGCTCGGTCGCTGCGAGCGAGCCGTAATCGCGCAAGTGCAGCTTGAGACCGTCGTTGGCGCTGACGAAGCGGGACGTGAAACCGGTTTCGGGCGTCATGCTGGACTCAAAGGAGGCGGCTGCGGCGGGAGCGCACCTAACCATGGCAGCCGCGCTCGCGAAAGCCGGCTTTCGGTTCAGGAGGCGCCCCAGCCGCGCAGCTTGGCGAGGCAGTGATTGAACTGAACGAGCTCTTCCGGCGTCAGAACCGAGAGAAAGTCTTGCTCCATCTCCTCGCCGAGCCGGTCGGCCGTCTCGCGGATGGCTTGGCCCTGCGTCGTCAGATGCAGCGCGACGCGTCGCGCGTCGGCGCTTTCCAGGGCGCGCTGGACCAATCCTGCATCGACCAGCTTGCGCAGGTGCTTGGAGACCAGCGTCTGCTCGATGAAGGTCGCCTCCGACAGGCTCCGGGACGACAGGCCGGGCTGGTCGCCGATGCCACGCAGCACCCGCAACTCGCGGATATTGAGGCCGAGCCGTTCCTTGTAGACCTGCGAGGCCTTCGCCATCGCGGTCTGGCTCAACTGGTCGAGCCGGAAAGTCAGGAACGGGTCGCGGGCCATCGTGCTCCCTTGCTCAGCCTTGCGTGCGCGTTCGGTGCGCCAGGCCCAGCACGAGGAGCGACAATGCCGTGCAGGCGAGGAGATAATAGGACGGAACCATGTCCGATCCCGTCTTCGCCACCAGCCAGGTCAGCGTGAAGGGCGCGAGCCCGCCGAACAGCAGCACCACGACATTGTAAGCGATCGACATGCCGGTCGAGCGCACCTGCGTCGGGAACATGCCGGCGAGCAGGCCCGGCGTCGGTGCCCAGATCGCGGCGATCGAGAGCGCGCAGATCGCTTGCGCGATCAGCAGGCGCTCGAAGCTCGGGCTCGCTACGACATAGGCCAACAGCGGATAGGAGAGCAGCGCGAAGCTCAGCATGCCCAGAAGCCAGACGCGGAAGGCGCTCCAGCGATCGGCGAGATGGCCCATGATCGGCACGAAGATGAAGAGCAGGATTCCGCCGATCAGCGAACTCAGCATGGCGCTGGTGAAGGGCAGCTTGAGCTGGCGGATGACATAGCCGGGCAGGAAGATGAACCAGACATAGTTCGAGGCTGTGCCGGGGATCATGATGCCGAAGCAGCGCAGCAGCGCGTTGCGGTGCTCGGCCAGCACGGTGCGGAACGGTGTCTGGCCGGTGCTCTGCTTCGTATCCTTCTCGTACTCCGGAGATTCGTCGACGAAGCGGCGGATATAGAAGCCGAGCGGCGTGATCAGCGAGCCGAGCAGGAAGGGAATGCGCCAGCCCCAATTCTGCAGGTCCGCAGGCGTCAGCAGCGTCGCCAGCGCGTAGCCGGAGAAGGCGGCGAGCGCGAGCGCGAGCGCCTGCGAGCACATCTGGAAGCTGCCGAACATCATCTTGCGGCCGGGCGGGGCATATTCGACCAGCATGGCGGTGGCCGAGGCGAATTCAGCGCCGACCGAGATGCCTTGCAGGATGCGGGCGAGGATGACGAGGATCGGCGCGAGGATGCCGATCGTCGCATAGCTCGGCGTCAGCCCGATCAGCACGGTCGAGAAACCCATGATCAGGATCATTACCGTCAGGATCGGCTTGCGGCCGAAGCGGTCGGCATAGGTCGAGAGCAGCACGCCGCCGACCGGCCGGACGAGGAAGGAGATCGCGAAGGTCGCCGCCGTCAGCCGCGCCGAGACCAGCGGGTCGGAGGTCGGGAAAAAGACCTGCGCGATCACCGTGGCGAAGAAGCCGTAGACGAGGAAGTCGTACCATTCGAGGCCATTGCCGATCACCGAGGAGATGACGGCGCGGCGGACCATAGCGGAGGAGCGCGGCTGGGCGCTCGGGATCGCGGCGGCGGTCATGCGTTGGCTCCGGTCTGGCGCTCGACGAGGCGGCACAGGATGCTGGCGCCGACCGGCAGCAGGCGGTCGTCGAAATCGAAGGTCGGGTGGTGGCACATCGCGCCCGGCTGGCCGAGGAAGATATAGGCGCCCGGCCATTGCCGCAGCATCAGCGCGAAATCGTCGGAGAAGGGCAGGGCCGTGAGATCGGTCTGCACATTGGCTTCGCCGAGCACGGTGCCGGCAGCAGCCGCAGCCGCCGCGGCGGCGCGCGGGTCGTTGAGGCAGGGCGGGCAGCTCGCCTTCTTCTCGCAGGTGATCGTGCAGCCCGACATCAGCGCCATACCCCGGCAGGCCGCATCGAGCTTGTCGATAATGCGGGCTTCCGTCTCGGCATTGTAGGTGCGGATCGTGCCGCTGAGCTCGGCAGAGTCGGGGATGATGTTGGAGGCCGTGCCGGCAACGAGCCTGCCGAGGCTGATCACCGCGGGCTGCATCGGGTCGACATGGCGACCGACGACGGACGAGATTTCGATCGCCAGCCGCGCCGCGACCTGCAGCGGATCATTGGTGGTATGGGGCGCCGCGCCATGGCCGCCCTTGCCCTTGATCGTGATCTCGAACACGGTCGTGCCACTCAGCGTCGGGCCCGGGCGCACCGCGGCAGTGCCTTCCTCGTAGAGCGGGATGGTGTGGAGCGCATAGACCTCGGAACAGGGGAAGCGCTCGAACAGCCCGTCGGCGATCATGCGCTCGGCGCCCTGGCCGATCTCCTCGGCCGGCTGGAAAATCAGATGGACCTTGCCGCGCTTGGGCGGGTTGGCGGCGAGATGGCGCGCCGCGGCCAGCAGCATCACGGTGTGCCCGTCATGACCGCAGCCATGGAATTGGTTCTTCGTGGTCGAGCGATAGTCGAGCCCGGTATCCTCCTCCATCGGCAGCGCGTCCATATCGGCGCGCAGGCCGATGGTCGGCCCTTCCGCCGCGCCCTTGATGACGCCGACAAGCCCGGTGCCGCCGAGCCCGCGATGCACCTCGATGCCGAAGGAGGCGAGCATCTTCGCGACGAAATCCGAGGTCCGGAATTCCTGGAAGGCGATCTCGGGATGGGCGTGAAGGTCGCGGCGCCAGGCCTCAAGCGTGGGCGCGAAATCGGCAATGTCCTGCAGCATCGAAATTCCTCCGCTGCTTTGCGGAGGTGCTTGAAAATTTCAAACAATGCAATCGGCAGGGAAGGTCGTTGCGGGGGATTAGGAAGCAGCAACGGTTGTCATTCCGGGGCGTGCCGCAGGCGCGAACCCGGAACCCACGACCGGGTGAAGCATCCTATGTCGAGATGTCGAGGGCTCACCCGGTCGTGGGTTCCGGGTTCTTCGCTTCGCGAAGCCCCGGAATGACAAGGGTGGTTAGAGAGCCCTCAGTCCCGCTTGCCGCCGCGCTTCAGGTCGTAATCGATCAGATAGGCCGTGCGCTGGTTCAGGCGCTCGCGATAGACCTGCAGGTTCTCCATCACGCGCTGGACGTAGTTGCGCGTCTCGGAGAAGGGGATGCGCTCGACCCAGTCGACGGCATCGACCTCCGGATCGCGCGGGTCGCCATAGATAGCGATCCATTTCTTCACATTGGGCGAGCCGGCATTATAGGCTGCGAAGGTCAGGATATAGGAGCCACGCCATTCCTTGAGCAGGTCGTTGAGATGGGCCGCGCCCATCCGCGCCGCATAGAGCGGGTCCTTTCCGAGCTTGTCCCAATCGAAGGGCAGGCTGGCGCGCCTTGCCGTCTCGCGGGCGGTTGCCGGCATCATCTGCATCAGCCCGCGCGCCCCGGCGCCGGACATCGCGGTCGGGTCGAAGGCGCTCTCCTGCCGGGCGATGGCATGAACGATGGCGCGTTCCATCGGGTCGCCGAGCACGTCGAAATCGGGAATGCCGTTGACCGGATAGGCGGCCATGTCGAGCGGGAAGCCGCGTTGCAGCGCAGCCTTGCCGATGCCGACCTGCGCGCGCGCATCCGTTTCGCGCCGGGCGATCGCGGCGATCGCCTCCAGCGCCTCGGTCGTGTGCAGGCGCTGTGCCAGATCGTTCAACATCAGCGTGGCGAGATCGCGCTCGCCGATGCGGTAGAGCAGGCGCACGGCCCGATGACCCGGCAACGTTTCGAGACCGGCGGCGCCGGTACGTCGCAGCGGCAGATCGGAGAAGCCGAGCTTCGCCCGCGCCAATTGCCCGTAATAGGCGATCGGCTGTTCCGCAGCCTTGCCGAAGGCGGCCTTGGCCTCGTCGGTCTTGTCGAGATCCTCATAGGCGCGCGCCTGCCAATAGGCGGCACGCGCGACCGAGATCGGCGTCTCGGCGATGCCGGCAGCCGTCTCGAAATGCTTCAGAGCCACATCCGGTTTCTTGAGGAAGCGCAGCGCGACGAAGCCGGCATGCCACTCGGCTTCGATCCGCTCGGCCGCGTCCTCGGCTCCGTGGCCTGACGAGACCTCGTAGGCCTTCTGCGGCTGACCGGCATCGAGGAGCTTGCGCGCGATGATGCGCCTCTCCTCCCACCAGCCATCGCCGTCGCCAAGCAGGGCGGGGTCGCGCGGGATCGCGGTCAGCGCCTTCACGGCATCGTCGAGCTTGTCGCCGCGGCGCGCCTGCTGGGCTTGCAGGAAGGCGAAGGAGATATCGCCGCGCAGCGAGGCCGGCACCGCCGCAATCAGCTTCTCGGAGATCGGTCGGCGCGCCTTGGCGCTGGCGAGCCGCGCCTTGGCCAGCACGACGTAATCAGCCGAGACGCGGGCCGCGTTGCGCAGGGCCGCCTCGCCATTCTCGCGGAACAGGAAGCGCTCGGCGCGCAGGCGGTGATCGTCCTTGGTAAGAACCGTCTCGAAGGCGCCGAGCGCGATCTTTTCGAGTGCCTGCCCGAACGGGTCCTTGCGCCAGCTCTGGCGGATGAGGGTGTTGGCCTCCTCAACCTTGCCCTCCTCCTTGAGCGCGATCGCGAGAGCGATCCGCCCGGCCGGAGAGACCGGCTGCTGGCCATGGAAGAAGGCGCGCACGATGGCCGGGCTCTTCTTCTCGGCAATCAGTGCCTCTTCGGCGCGGCGTCGAAAGCGGGTCGTGGCCGGATAGTTCGGGTGCTCGCGCAGGAAGGCGTCGATCCGCAGGAAGGAAACGGCCCCGGCATTGGCATGGATCGCGACCCATTCGAGCAGCGATCGCACGGAGCGGTCGTCGAGCCGCGCCGCGAGGTCGTCGCCCTCCGTGAGCGCGCCGCGGCGATAGGCGGCGACGGCCGCCTTAACGGCCTCGACATTGATGGCGTCCTCGCCTCGCAGTGCGTTGGCCGGATAGGGCAGCGCGCCCGTGGCCTCGACATCGCCGAGCATGGCGAGCTTGCGTTGGGTCGCGAGCATGCCGTCATCGCCCGCCCGCGTCGAAGACGCCGAGAGCAGGACGGGCAGCAGCAGGCAGATCAGTCTCCTCGCGGCCGCAGGCGAGGCCATGGCGGAACTCCAGGCTCGGATGGTCATCGACGGATGGTCGAGGAAGGCCGTTGATGAAGGCTTAACTATGAGGCCACGCATTTTCATGACTTGCCGGCTTTGCCTTGGCGAGACGACGGTTTATGTGTGGCGGCCCCGTAACCCGCGTTTTCGTCCCAGGATCGTCCCATGACCAAGCACATTGCCTTTACCGGCTCGATGCCCGCTCTGGTCACGCCGTTCAAATCCGGCAAGGTCGATGAGCAGGCGCTGCGCGCGCTGGTCGAATGGCAGATCGAGAACGGCTCGAACGGGCTCGTGCCTGTCGGCACCACCGGCGAGAGCCCGACGCTCTCCCATGACGAGCACAAGCGCGTCGTCGAGATCGTCATCGACCAGAACAAGGGCCGTGTCCCGGTGATCGCCGGCGCCGGCTCGAACAACACGATCGAGGCGATCGACCTCGCCGTCCATGCCGAGAAGGCCGGCGCCGATGCCGTGCTCGTGGTCACGCCCTATTACAACAAGCCGACCCAGGAGGGCATGTACCAGCACTTCAAGGCGGTGAACGATGCGGTCGGCATTCCGATCATCATCTACAACATCCCGCCGCGCTCGGTGGTGGACATGTCGGTCGAGACGATGACGCGGCTCTATGAGCTGAAGAACATCGCCGGCGTGAAGGATGCCACCGCCAACCTCGCCCGCGTCTCGCAGCAGCGCCACGCCATGGGGCCGGATTTCATCCAGCTCTCCGGCGAAGACATGACCGCGCTCGCCTATATGGCGGCCGGTGGCCATGGCTGCATCTCGGTCGTCGCCAATGTCGCGCCGCGCCTCTGCGCCGACCTGATGGAAGCCGTCCAGAAGGGCGACTATGCCGGCGCGCTGAAGGTGCAGGACCGGCTGGTGCCGCTCCATGACGCCATCTTCAAGGAGCCCGGCCTCGCCGGCGCCAAGCATGGCCTCGCGCTGCTCGGCCGCATCGAGGAGGAGGTTCGCCTGCCGCTGATGCCGGTCACCCCGGCGACGGGCAAGGTCATTCGCGAGGCCATGGTTTTCGCCGGGCTGTTGAATGCCTAAATAGGATGGATGGCCGCGCCGGATAGCGCGGTCATCCGCTTGCCCCGCCGGGGTAAGCGGAAGAATGACAAGACCAGTGGTTTCAGAGGCTTGGGCGCCGGTTCCGAATCGGATTCTCAAACTCTGGCAGGGCCGGTCGAGCAGCATGGATTCAGCGGAACGGCATGAAGAAACCCGATCCGGAGCGCTATCGTCTCGCGGCCGATAACCGCAAAGCGCGCTTCAACTACGAGATCAAGGAAACCGTGGAGGCGGGCATCGCCTTGCAAGGAACCGAGATCAAATCGCTGCGCGGCGGCAAGGCGACGATCGGAGAGAGCTATGCCGGCCCGATGGGGACGGAGCTCTTTCTGTTCAACGCCCATATTCCGGAATATCTTGAGGCGAACCGCTTCAATCACGAGGTCCGCCGGCCGCGGAAGCTCCTGCTTCACAGGCGGGAGATCAACAAGCTGATGGGCGCGGTCCAGCGCGAGGGCATGGCCCTGATACCGCTCAAGGTCTACTTCAACGACAGGGGCAGGGCGAAGGTTGAGCTCGGCCTCGGCAAGGGCAAGAAGCTCCACGACAAGCGCGAGACCGAGAAAGAGCGCGACTGGAACCGCGACAAGCAGCGGTTGCTGAAGACGGGCGGCTGAACACCGTTCCCGCGCTGTGCTGAAGCGACGTTTCGCTCACCCCTCGGCCGGCTCGTCGCCCTGGCGGATGCCGTAGCGGCGTTCCAGCGACGGATTGCCAGGCGTGATCGGCGTTCCACCGGCGGGCCCTGCGCTCCGGCTCGCCCGCTCGGCCGGGTCGCGGCCGATCTTCTGCATGAGCTGGGCGAGGTCGACGAACTCGTCGCATTGACGGCGCAACTCGTCCGAGACCATCGGCGGGTTGGTCGAGATCGTCGAGACCACCGAGACCTTGACGCCCTTGCGCTGCACCGCCTCGACCAGCGGCCGGAAATCGCCGTCGCCGGAGAACAGGTAGATCTGGTCGAGATGCGGCGCGAGCTCCAGCATCTCGATCGCCAGCTCGATATCCATATTGCCCTTGATCCGGCGCCGGCCGGTGGCGTCGGTGAACTCCTTCGCCGCCTTCGTGATCACCCGGTAGCCGTTGTAATCCAGCCAGTCGACCAGCGGCCGGATCGAGGAATACTCCTCACTCTCGACCAGCGTGGTGAAATAGAAGGCGCGGATCAGGTTGCCGCGCCCCTGGAATTCCCGCAGCAGGCGCCGGTAGTCCATGTCGAAGCCGAGCTGCTTCGATGTGGCGTAGAGATTGGCGCCATCGATGAAAAGTGCGATGCGCGGTGTGGCGCTCATGGCAATCACTCCTGCTGAAATATCTTAAGGCAATAAAATGGACGCAAAACGCGTTCTAACGATGTCGTTTCATGACTGAAATTTGACAAGTTGCAAGGGCTGTCCGTGGCACACTGACGCAGCTCAATTTTCTGTTACGTCAGGGTCGCAGGCGCGCCGGGTTGCCGACTGCCGTGGCGCCGGCCGGCACGTCGCGCGTAACCACGCTGCCCGCGCCGATGATGGCGTCGTCGCCGATCGTGATGCCGGGCAGAATGATCGCGCCGCCGCCGATCCAGACATTGCGCCCGATGCTGACCGGACGCCCGAATTCCAGCATCTGCCGGCGCTGGGTCGGATCGCGGGGATGGTCGGCGGTCAGGATTTGCACACCCGGGCCGATCTGCGTGCCGTCGCCGATCGTGACAGCGACGACGTCGAGGATGATGCAGTTGAAGTTCAGGAAAACGCCGTCGCCCAGGCTGATATTGTAGCCGTAGTCGCAATGGAAGGGCGGGCGGATGACGACGTCGCGCCCGACATGGCCGAAGGCCTCCTGCATCAGCGGCAGCCGCGCTTCAGGCGTCGCAACCGTGGCGTTGAAACGCTCCATCCAGGCGCTGATGCGGCGATTGTCGGCGATGAGCTCAGGGCTGTCGGCGCGGTAGAGTTCGCCGGCCAGCATCTTGTCCTTCTCGCTACGCATCACGTTTGCTGCGTCGCTCAGGCTTTGCCCTTGGGGAATTCCAGCCCCATCTCGCGGTAGCGCTCCGGATCGTCGCTCCAGTTCTCGCGCACCTTCACGAACAGGAAGAGATGGACCTTGGCCTCGGCCGCCTCGGCGATCTCGACGCGCGCCTTCTGGCCGATCGCCTTGATCGTCTGCCCGCCTTCGCCGAGCACGATCTTCCGCTGGCCCTCGCGCTCGACATAGATCGTCTGCTCGATGCGCACGGAGCCGTCCGGCTTCTGCTGCCAGCTCTCGGTCTCGACGGTGGAGCGGTAGGGCAGTTCGTCATGCAGCCGCTCGAACATCTTCTCGCGGGTGATCTCGGCGGCGAGGAAACGCAGCGGTGCGTCCGAGATCTGGTCCTCCGGATAGAGCCAGGGCCCGAGCGGCAGGCGCTTCTCCAGCCAGGCCAGGATGTCCTTGACGCCGTAGCCGGTCAGCGCCGCGACCATGAAGGTCGTCTCGAAGCTGCCGCGCTCGTTCACCTTGGCGGTGATTTCGAGCAGCTTATCCTTCGGCACCGTGTCGATCTTGTTGAGGATCAGGAATTTCGGCTGCTTCAGCTCGGCAAGCCGCTCGAACAGCGCCGTGTTCTCCTCATGGTCGAAGCGCGCGACGTCGATCAGCACGCCGATCAGGTCGGCATCGGTGGCGCCGCCCCAGGCGCTCGTTACCATGGCGCGGTCGAGCCGGCGCTTGGGCGCGAAGATGCCGGGCGTGTCGACGAAGATGATCTGCGCCGTGCCGGAGAGCGCGATGCCGCGCACCTGCGTGCGCGTCGTCTGCACCTTGCGCGAGACGATCGAGATCTTGGCGCCGACGAGCTGGTTCAGCAGCGTCGACTTGCCGGCATTCGGCGCGCCGATCAGTGCGACGAAGCCGCAGCGCGTGGCTTGATCGGTTTCAGACATTGTCACTTTCCGGGTTGTCGTTCCATAGGCCCTCGCGCCTCAGGAAGGTTTCGGCGGCGGCCTGCTCGGCCAGCCGCTTCGAAGGGCCGCGCGCCTCGGCGTCGGCGAGCCCGATGATCTTGGCGGCTACGACGAAGACCGGCGCGTGGTCGGGGCCGGAGCGGCCGCGCTCGCTATAGGTCGGCGTCGGGTAGCCCTTGCCTTGCGCCCATTCCTGCAGCGCCGTCTTGGCGTCGCGTAAAGGGCGGACCGGCTTCAGCATGCGCTCGCCGAAGGCGCGCTCGACCAGCGCACGCGCCGCCTCGTAGCCGCCATCGATGAAGACCGCGCCGATGATGGCCTCGCAGGCATCGGCCAGGATCGCCTTGTTCTTGCGGGCGCCGCCGAGGATTTCACCTTCGCCGAGCCGCATGAACTGGCCGAGATTCCAGCTTTGCGCGACCTCGGCGCAGGTCTCCTTGCGGACGAGGTCGGCGAGCCGGCGCGAGAGATTGCCTTCCTCCGACTGCGGGAACTGCCGGAACAGCAGGTCGGCGACCGACAGGCCGAGCACGCGGTCGCCGAGGAATTCGAGGCGCTGATAGCTCGCCAGCCGTGAACCTTCGGCGCTCATATGGGTGAGCGCCGTGGCGAGCAGGCTCTGGTCCGCGAAGCGGTGCCCGAGCGCGGCTTCGAGCCGCGCCGTATCCGGGGCCTTGCGCCCGCCGTCGCCCACCTTGCTCACTTGATGGTGCTGAACAGACGGTTCCAGCGAACCGTGTAGGGCCATTCCCAGATCTTCCAGGCAGAGGCGCCGTCCTCGATCGAGAAGAAGATGATTTCGGCCCGCCCGACGAAATTCTCGAACGGCACGGGGCCGACGCTGCGGTCACGCGAGTCGAGCGAGTTGTCGCGGTTGTCGCCCATCATGAAGAAATGGCCGGGCGGCACGATGAAGACCTGCGTGTTGTCGAAGGTGCCGGTATCGCCCTCGCGCTCGATGATCTGGTGGCTGACGCCGTTGGGCAGCGTCTCGCGATACTGGATCGTGGGCACGCTGCGGCCCCAGTTGTCGGCGGTCACATAGTCGGCGATGCGCTCGCGCTTCACCGGCTGGTTGTTGATGTGCAAGATGCCGTCGATCATCTGGATGCGGTCGCCCGGCAGGCCGATGACGCGCTTGATGTAATCGGTCGAGTTGTCGCTCGGCAGCTTGAATACGGCGATGTCGCCGCGCTTGGGCTCGGACGCCCAGACCCTCCCCGAGAACAGCGGCGGGCTGAACGGGACCGAGTGCTTGGAATAGCCGTAGGTGTATTTCGACACGAACAGATAGTCGCCGATCAGCAGCGTCGGGATCAGCGAACCCGAGGGGATGTTGAACGGCTGGAACAGCAGGGTGCGGATGACGAGCGCGATGAGCAGCGCCTGGACGACGACCTTGATCGTCTCGAGAACGCCGCCTTCATCCTTGGCCGCCTTGCTTTTGCTGTCGACGTCGTTGGCCACGCGGGCGCTCCTGAGGCTGCAGTCCAGCGCGCGGTCTAGCCGACTATCGCGCCTGCGACAACGCGCAAGAGCGGCAAGAGGGAAGGGCGCCAGTGGATGGCGAAAGGATGTCAAACGCAAATCCAACGCGGGGAAATGGCAAGATTGGGGTAGTTTACACCCGTGTGGCAGATTGACTGCCTTCATTTTCGCCAACAGCATCACAGTCGCGCGACACTGGGGGAAACACTCATGAGCACGAAGAAATTGGCCGCCGAAGCCATTGGCACGTTCTGGTTGACTTTTGCGGGTTGCGGCAGCGCGGTCATCGCCGCGGGATTTCCGAATGTCGGTATCGGGTTGCTCGGCGTATCGCTGGCCTTCGGCCTGACCGTCGTGACGATGGCCTATGCGATCGGCCATATCTCCGGCTGCCATCTCAACCCGGCAGTGACGGTCGGCCTTGCGGCCGGCGGGCGCTTCCCGGCGGGTCAGGTCGTTCCGTATATCGTTGCGCAAGTCGTCGGCGCCATCGTCGCGGCCGGCGTCCTCTACCTCATCGCGCGCGGCGCGCCGGGCTTCGACCTCGCCGGCGGCTTCGCCTCGAACGGCTATGCCGAGCATTCGCCCGGCAAGTACAATCTCGTCTCGGCCTTCCTCATGGAGGTCGTGATGACCATGATGTTCCTCTTCATCATCATGGGCGCGACCCATGGCAAGGCGCCCGCCGGCTTCGCGCCGCTTGCGATCGGCCTCGGGCTCTGCCTGATCCATCTCGTCAGCATTCCGGTGACGAACACCTCTGTGAACCCGGCCCGCAGCACCGGCCCGGCGCTCTTCGTCGGCGGCTGGGCTCTCCAGCAACTCTGGCTGTTCTGGGTCGCCCCGCTGATCGGTGGCGTGCTCGGCGGCGTGATCTATCGCTGGCTGGGCGACGAGCCGGAAGGCCAGGTCACCGGCCGCTGATCGGCGGGCTTAACCGGTAGCGTCTCGAAAGCCGCCGTCGTTCCGGTGCATCCCAAGCGGTGCTCCGGAAAGGCGGCGGCTTCTGCTTGAAGAGAGGGCGGTTCAGGGGACTGGCCGTGCCTCGATCACCACGAAGGCCTGCGCCAGAGGCGGGTCGTCCGTCAGCGAGACATGGACGAAAGCCTCATAGCCCGGTGGGGTCATGGCCTTCAGGCGCTCCGCCGCGCCACCGGTCAATCGCATCGTCGGGCGCCCGCCCGGCAGGTTGACGACCTCCATGTCGCGCCAGAACACGCCGAGGCTCATGCCGGTGCCCAGCGCTTTCGAGCAGGCTTCCTTGGCGGCGAAGCGGCGGGCGTAAGAAGCGGCGCGGGTCGCGCGACGGTCGGACTTCGCCCGCTCGCCTTCGGTGAAGACGCGCTGGGTGAAGCGCTCGCCGAAGCGCTCGAGCGAGCGCTCGATGCGGCGGATATCGCAGAGATCGGAGCCGATACCGAGTATCATGCCCGCGATGTAGCGCGGTTTTGGTCGGACAGGAACCGCCTTGGGATGGGGAAGGGCCGCGGCCGGACGTTCAGCGGCCGGCGCGGCCTTCATCCATAGCCTGCCGCATCCGGCGGATCGCTTCTTCGAGGCCGATGAAGATCGCTTCGCCGATCAGGAAATGGCCGATATTGAACTCGACGAAGGCCGGGACGCGGGCGAGCGTGCGCGCGGTATCATAGTCGAGTCCGTGCCCGGCATGGACTTCGAGACCGAGCTTCGCCCCGAGCGCGGCGCCGTTCGCCAGCCGCTGGAACTCCGCCTCCGCCTTGGCCGCCTCGCCATCGATGACGGCGTGGCACCAGCTTCCGGTATGCAGTTCGATGACCGGCGCGCCGAGCTTCGCCGCCATCGCGATCGGCGCCTCGTCCGGCTCGATGAACAGCGAGACGCGGCAGCCGGCCGCCCTCAGCCGGGCGATCACGGGAGTCAGATGGGCTTCCTGCCCGACGACGTCGAGGCCGCCTTCGGTCGTGCGCTCCTCGCGCTTCTCCGGCACGAGGCAGGCCGCATGCGGCTTTAGCCGCTCCGCCAGCGCGATCATTTCTTCGGTCGCGCCCATCTCGAAATTAAGCGGCCGGGTCAGTTCGGTGGCAAGGCGCTCCACGTCGACATCGCGGATATGGCGCCGGTCCTCGCGCAGATGGGCGGTGATGCCGTCGGCGCCGGCGGCGATGGCGAGATGGGCGGCCCGGACCGGATCGGGCAGGGTGCCGCCGCGCGCGTTTCGCACCGTGGCGACATGGTCGATATTGACGCCAAGACGCAGCCGATCGGCCATGATGCACTCCCCTTGTGTTCTTTAAGTCCTGCTTAGACGAAAGCAGCGCATCGGCTCAATGCAGGGATTGTGATGCCGGGCTCACGAATTGTGATCGGTCTGGCGAGTGGCGGAACCATTACGATTCGATGAAGCGGAATAAGCGCTCTTCGTGAAGGTAATCGTAACCGGAACTCCGTAATGTCGACTTCCGACAGAGCAGGGTTTGCGCAGATCGATGCAGCTTCCACTGAAAAACGCGGCCTTCCAAACCGACATCCAGCCGGACCGGCGTGACAGCCAGCAGCCGCCCGAACGGGCGCTCGGTCGCGTCATCGCCTGCGACGGCTCGCGTGCCACGATTCTCAGCGCGGTCTCGACGGGAAACTGGCTGGCGAGTGATGCCTGGGCCATCGGCCGGATGGTCTCCATCAACCTGGGCTCGAGCCGCATCGTCGCGCTGGTCTACAAGCTGCATGCCGTCGAGCCGGCCTGGAGCGAGTCCGAGGAGAACCCGATCCAGGTCGAGGTGGAATTTCTCGGTGAAGTGCAAGAAAGCGCCGAGGGGCGAGTGAAACGGCCCCCGAATTCCCCGGACAGGTCTCACCCTTAAAATAAGGGTTGGGA